>NZ_JBHIRY010000040.1:0-40625 GCF_042138635.1 Paenibacillus medicaginis
CCGCCGTATACCGAACGGTACGTACGGTGGTGTGGAAGGTCGGCTATCCAACTAATGGATAGCCTCCTATCCGATTTCTTCTCAAGGTTGTCGCTAGGTGCACAACTTGCAACAGCGGTTTGTAATGTTGATCCGGTTTGCGGGTTTCCATTTTTAATATGAAAAAATATATGCTGACACCCGATATAAGAACGTATACGGTACACGTGGAATCGGTAATTTTGCCGGAAATATGGTTTATTTATAAGGTGTTAAGGAGACAAGTCCAAATGATTCGTGTGATGCTTATTGATGATGAAGAAGATGCGCTGGATTTGTTGGAAATTTTGCTCGGACAGATAGGGAATGTGCAGGTTGTTGGAAGGCATATTAATCCGGCTCAGGCGATTGAAGCCTTGGGCCAATCTCCTGTCGATGCGGTGTTCCTGGATCATCAGATGCCGGGCATGAACGGAATGGATGCGGCGAGAGCAATCAGGCGTATGATTCCGCAAATGCCGATCATTTTTACAACAGCTTATGCGGAATACGCGGTTGAAGCGTTTGAAATTCAATCGATCGATTATCTGCTGAAGCCCTTTACGATGGACAGGTTGCAGAACGCGGTCGCCCGCATTCAACAATCTATATCCCACGCCGCATTTCAAGCTAGCCGGAACGAGAGCCCTTCACCTGCCATTCAATGTTTGGGAGGATTCCAAATTCAGCTCATGGGTAACGGGAACAGGGTATTGTCCTGGAAAACGAAGAAGGAAAAGGAGCTTTGCGCGTATCTGATTCATTATGCAGGAAAATCCTCGAGTACCGCGTCGATCCTGGAGGCGATCTGGCCGGGGTACGATCTGAACAAGGCGAAGACGTATTTGTACACATGCTTGTCCTATTTAAGGAGAAGCCTGACAGAAAATCATATTCCGATCCGTATACATAAGGCCGATCAGGGCTTCATGGCGGAATGGGACGGGATGACCATTGATGTGCATGAATTTGAGGAATTGATAGGCACATGGCTGGGCAGCACGTGGGGCAAAGAGAAGATGGACGTGCGGCAATACGACCATATGAACCTGATGTATAAAGGTGAATATATGGAGGCTTGTGACTTCAGATGGGCGGAAGCGAGGCAGATGGAGATCACAACGGGTTATATCCGTGCCCTTCGCCAATGGCACGCGCATTTTCGCCGACAGGGCCAGGCTGCGCTGGCAGTGGATAGTCTGCAGCGCATTCTGGCTATCCTTCCCGATTCAGAGCAGGATGGACGTGAGCTGATCCGGCTGCATCTGGAGGTGGGCCATCGCCATGAGGCGTATCGTATCGGCTTGCAACTGGAAGAAGCGGTGCGCCATCAGTTGGGGTCTGAGCTGGAGGAAGAGACGTCACGGCTAATCCAGCAAATGAAAGGCAAGACGCAGTGGCAAGCACCATGAGAAAAAAAGCTGCGGCGGCGCTTATCACGCTATCTATGTTAATTGCAACCTACGGGATTTTGCTTACTTATTTCTCCTTACATAAGAAGCAGGCGCCCATCGCGGTGAGCGGAGCGGTGGATCTGACTTCCTGGGAATTCGCAGAGGATGGCGTCATCCCGCTGGACGGTGAGTGGGAGCTGTATTCGGACAAGCTGTTAACCCATCGGGATGTCTCTGCTGACGCTGATGAAGAATTAAAACCTGTGATAATTCGGGTACCGGGATCATGGTCAAAGCTGATGCCTGTGAATGGCGCGGCGACCTATCGCTTGCGCATCAAAATCGACGATGCAGACGCAGCTGCGGTGTATGGGTTGAAAACGGCGTCTATCCCCATATCCAATCGTCTGATCGTCAATGGCCGAGAGGCCGGATCAAGTGGAAGCCCGGCTGAGAAGCAGCATTATACAGCCTTGAACAAGCCTTATGTCAGCTACTTTATGCTGCAGCCAGGCTGGAATGAGATTTTGCTTCAGGTGGCCAACTATGAGTTTCGCGCAAGCAGCGGAATCATCGAATCTATAATCTTAGGCCAAGCCGGGCAAATTGTCATGCTGCGTGATCGGGCAACGGCTCATGATTGGATCACGTTAACGGCCTTTCTGATTATGGGGTTGTACTTTATCGGATTATATTCACAGCGCAGAAATGATCGTTCGCTTGTCGTATTTGGCATGGTGTGCGTGTGTATCGCTTTATTCACAAGCGTTAGCGGCGAAAGAGTATTGTTCGAGGTGGTGGGTCAGCTGCCGTTCTGGCTGTATTTTCGTATCCAGGCGGTGTCGGCGGTTGGTGTTGGCTTTGGATTCTTCCTTTATGTCCATACCGCCTTCCGGCCCTACTGCTTCAAATGGCTCGTCCGAGGCAGCCTTATCTTCGGTGTCATGCTTGTTCTGCTGAATGTTGGGTTCCCGACCCAGCTCTCGACAGGATCGTTTCGCCCATTGACCACGTACTACGTCACTTTCTCGTTGCTGTACGCCACGTATGTATTTGTATTGGCGGCTCTCCATAAAGTCGCGGGCAGCCGGTATTTGGCCGTGGCGGCAATGGCCCTGAATGTAACGGCGCTTAAGCAGAATATGAACATCTACTTCGGAGTACCGATCTATGGACTTCCTCCGGTCGAGCCTTTTCTTGTGCTGCTGATGCTGGCCTTGCTGATGTCGCTGCGGTTCTCGAACGCTTTTCACAAAATCGAAGAGCTGTCCGGGCAACTGCTGCAAGCGGACAAATTGAAGGATGATTTTCTGGCGCGAACCTCGCATGAGTTCAAGACGCCGCTTCATGTCGTCATGAATATTTCACGATCCATGCTGAATGATGCTGCTCAGCCGCCAACTGCCGAGCAGCGGGAAAAGCTGCAGTTGATGACCGACATAACGAGGAGGCTTTCGCAGCTGGTATACGATATTCTGGACTTGTCCAAGCTGAGGCAGGGCGAGCTGCGGATCGCTCCGGCGCCGATCGATGTTCGTTCGGTGGCGGAGATGCAGGTACGCTTCTATTCCTACCTGGCTGCCGAACGCCATATTCAACTGGTGAACCTTGTCTCTGCGCATTTGCCTTCTGTGCTGGCGGATGAGAACCGGCTGAGTCAAGTCATCGGTAATTTGCTGGATAATGCGATCAAGCACACCGAGAACGGGAGTATCATCGTAACGGGGACTGAACGAGGCGGCAAGCTCGAAATTGCGGTGCAGGATTCAGGAAGAGGCATCGAACCGCAAGACCTTGCGCTTATCTTTGAACCGTTCAAATCACTTGGCGGGGCTCAGCGAAACGGCTTTGGATTAGGTCTGTCTATCGCCAGGCAATTGGTAGAGCTGCAACAGGGTACGCTTACGGCCTCTTCCATACCCGGGGTTGGCTCGACATTTACGATTACGCTGCCCGCCGTGGATCAGAGCAGTGAAGCGGCCTTGCCCCCGCCTAATACCGAGGTCTCGCCCAAGCCAATGGAATATTCCTTCGTTACACCTTATTATGCGAATCGCGACGGCAAGCACACCGTGCTCATCGCCGATGATCAATACGAGAATCTGAGGGTGTTGATTGACGCACTTCAAGTCCTCGACTATCGTGTGATCGCAGTCAGGAACGGGTACGAGGCGCTGGAGCAGATCCAGCAGGCGGGCAAGATTGATCTTGCCATTCTTGATCTGATGATGCCGGGCATGTCGGGTTATGAGGTGTGCCAGGAAATTCGCGAACGATACTCGCTGCTGGAGCTGCCCGTACTGATGGTGACGGCGGCTATTCAACCGCAGGACAAGGTGGCAGCCTTCCAGGCAGGGGCGAACGATTACTTGGCGAAGCCATTTGATCTTGAGGAGCTCAAGGCAAGAATCGGCAGCCTGCTGGCCATGAAGGAGTCACTCAGCCGGGCGGTCCATCTGGAGGTGGCGTTTCTGCAATCGCAGATCAAGCCGCATTTTCTGTTCAATGTGTTGAATAGTATCATAGCATCAAGCTACACGGATGTGGAACGTGCGCGGAATATGATTGTCGATCTGGCCGATTACCTGCGTGGCAGCTTTCGGTTCAGCAATACGGAGGCGAGAATCGCCTTCACAGAGGAGTTTCATCTTATCCAAACATATGTCAGTATTGAGCAAGCTCGCTTTAAAGATCGTATCCGTTTTGAATTCGACATCGCGGAGCCGGCATTTGACCTGCGAATTCCGCCGCTGCTGCTGCAGCCGCTGGTAGAGAATGCGATTCGGCACGGCATCGGAGACCGTCTTGAGGGCGGCACAGTCACTTTAACAGCTAATGAGTCGGAAGGGCAGTGGCGATTTGTCGTGGCCGACGACGGCGTTGGAATTGCGCCGGAGCGGTTGAAAACCCTGCTCGAACGAGCCGGGACAGATGAGCCGCGAGGGGTCGGTTTATTGAATATTAACAAGCGGTTGACCTATGAATATGGCGTCTCGCTGGAGCTGGAGAGCGAGCCGGGACATGGAACGAAGGTCACCGTCCGCATCCCTGATTCACCGCTCTAACAACGCCTGAGCTCTCTGACACTGAAGTCGCCCAGGTTTCCTTAATTCCCCTGACGTTCAAGCTGTTTAGTTGCTCTGGACTGCTTGCTCCTCTGGAATTGATCTGGTCATATGGAACGAATATGCTCCTTTGGAGATATTTTGAGTTAAATGGCATAAGTTATAGGGTATAACAGGCTCTCATCGCTGGATGATGGGGCCTGTTTTTTTTGTGTTTTATAAGAAAATTTCTGCTGAATAAGGGTGTTGTTCGTGTAACTTCGGTTTTATGCATCTTGGTAACAGCCTGCTGCTGTAGAGGTATGTCGTTTTTAAGGTTTTTTTAAGGTGTGATTTTTTATTCTAGGTTGTAGGACATGGGACTAAAGTATTAAGCGTTGTGAAAATTGCAGATTCGGAGGAGCGAGAGGAGATTGAATATGACTGATACTTCCATGGATCAACAGAAGGAAGGAAGAGAGGAATGAACAGAAGAGCAAACTTAAAAATTCTATTAGTTTGTGTACTGATGCTTGGCTATATGTCCGGATTCCAGACATGGAAGGCAGACCGCGCCTATGCAGCGTCTGGGAAATGGACGACGGTAGGCCGCGCAGGCTTCTCGGGCGGATATATGAATAACCCCAAGCTGGCGGTGGAGAATGGGACGCCCTATGTGACTTTTCAGGATTCAACCAACAACGGCAGATTAAATGTCATGAAGTACACGAATACGGATGGCTGGAAGTCACTTGACGACACCGGGCTCACACAGCAGATCGCCTACACTACCCCGATCCTGGTCCGTAACGGGGTGCCCTATATTGTCTATCCTGATTCGGCACATGATGGCAGGGCAACCGTCATGATGTATAGCGAGGGGAACGGGTGGACACCTGTCGGGAATCCGGATTCCTTACCGCCAATGGGCTATTCTCCTGCGCTCGCAATAGATCAGAACGGCACATTTTATATCGCTTTTACAAACAATTTCAAGGTGTTCGTTATGAAGCTTGATCAGGCTGATGGCAATTGGAAGTTCGTGGGCAGCACCATATACGCTGAAGACGGCGCTTCGGATATATTTTTGGAGGTGGATAATGGTATTCCCTATCTCGCCTATCAATTTAATTTTAACGGCTACAAGACTGTCGTCATGAAATATACGGAAACCACGAACTGGAAGCAATTAGGATCAGAGAATTTTAACAACAATGGCAATGACCTGCCTTCATTTGCAGTGTATAATGGCCAGCCTTACCTCGCTTACGGGGACAAAAATCATGGACTCAAGGCAACCGTCATTACATATCATGAGCCGGATGGCTGGGTCCCTGTAGGGAATGAGGGCTTTACACCCGGCTTTGCTCATTTCATATCACTGGCTTTTGATGAGGAGGGCACGCCTTTTGTGGCTTTCCGTGACAATGCCAATTCTGCAAAAGCTACTGTGATGAAATACAACAAGGATGGCGTATGGGAATGGGTGGGGGATGCGGGATTTTCAGAAGGGCTGATCAATGAAACCTCGCTTGCGATAGATCAGGGTACTCCTTACCTTGCTTATCAGGATAGTCTATACGGTCAAAAAATAACGGTGATGAAATTTGGCAAAGCCAGCAAGGTGTCCTACGACGGCAATGGCGCATCCGCTGGCAGCGCGCCCGTGGACAGTCATTGGTATGATGATCAGGCCAACGTGACGGTAGTAGGCAATACAGGGAACCTGGAGAGACCTGGCTATGCCTTTGCCGGCTGGAACACTGCTGCAGATGGCAGCGGGACGGATTATACGGGAGGAGACACCTTTACGATCGGGAATTCCAATATCACGCTGTATGCGAAGTGGACATCTTCGAACGTGGTGGTGAGCTATACGCCAGGTGAACACGGAAAGATTAGCGCAGCGAGCGAGACGGTTGCGATTGGCGGTCATCCGGCTGCGGTACCAAGCGTTACGCCGGACAGCGGCTACCGCTTCACGGGCTGGAGCAGCGATGGGGGCGTGACGCTGCTGAAGAGCGACAGGCTGACAACTACCGTCATTACCGAGCCGGTCACGTATACGGCGTATTTCGCCCGCATTGTCAAGGGAGATATTAACGGCGAAGGTGGCGTGACTTCAGCGGACGCGCTGCTGCTATTGAGCTATCTGAAGGATGGCAGCGGTGGGTTCGGACCGGCCGAACTGGAGGCGGCGGACATCAATGGCGATGGTGTTCTGGATCAAAATGATGTCAGGGCAATTTTAGCAATGGTCACGGGAAAGGGATGAAAGAATGTATAAATATGCGATGAAGAAGCAAGCAGCCGGCTGGAGAAGACTGATGTCGATATTGCTGGTGGTCAGTATGGTGTTGTCGATCAGTCCGGTTGTCCAAGCCGATACCTCACCTGTGGATTCAGTTGAGGTGACGGATGCGGGGGGTTATCCGGGAGATATGGCGAGTGTGGCGGTGTATGTCACACCTGATATCTTGATTTATCAATACAATATTTCACTCAGCTATGATGCACAGGTCCTGGAGCTGGTGTCAGCGGCGAAGGATTTAAATGTAACGGATCAGGATAGCTACACCGTAGATTACAGGCACTGCGGGAACTGTCCAGTTGAATGCGATCATTCCGTATTCATATGTATCCGAAAAAACCAAGGTAGCTACGCTCCACTTTAAAATCAAGGCCGGCGCACAGCCTGGAAATTCAACAGTGAGTCTCACCCGGCATGAGCTCTATGAGGAAGAGGAGCCTGCAGCCTCCTCCTACGGCATAGATGGCACCATTACCGTCAAGGCTCCGCAATATACCGTGACCTTCGACTCGCAAGGCGGAAGTGCGGTGGCCAGCGTCGGGGGCTTGACCAGCGGCACTGCAATTAGCGAGCCGGCTGCGCCGAAGAGGGCGGGCTACCGCTTCGCGGGCTGGTACATGGACCCGGAAGGGACTGCTGCATGGGATTTCTCTTCAACAGTGGTCACGGCGAATACGACGTTATATGCCAAATGGCTGCGGCATGCCGCAGTAATCAGCATTGGCAGCGTGCCAGGGGCTCCGGGAGCGACGGTACAGGTGCCGGTTACGGCAGCCAGCGCGACGGATGGTATCGGCTCCTACGGAATGCAGATTGATTTTGATCCCGCAGCGCTGGAAGTGACGGATATCGTGAATGAAGCGGGCGATTATTTCGACTCCAACTACAATAATACAGCAGGCTGGCTGAGGACGGCCTGGGCGGACAGTGACGGAGGAGATACGCCGATTGCGGCAGGAGACAAGCTGTTCACGGTGACCTTCCTCATCAAGAGTGGAGCGGCAACGGGAGACAAGGAGCTGACCGTACAGACGGCTGATCTGAATTATTTTTCTGTAACAGATCCGTCTGCGGTTGAGATGGACAAGACTCTTACGCCAGGGAAAGTTACAATCAGCCCGGGAGCAGTCGTCCACAGTGTCAGCGTAAGTCCTTCCAATATTAATGTGCAACCCGGGGGGAGCGAGCAGTTCACAGCTACGGTCGATGCATCAGGGGGCGCGGTTGAGACGGTGACCTGGTCCATCAGCGACACGAGCGGCAAGGTATCCATAGACAATACAGGCTATGTCACCGTGGCAACAGATGCGGCTCCGGGAGTGTATACCATTACAGCCATTTCAACGGCGGATACCAGCAAGCAAGGCACAGCAACATTCGTGGTCCTGCCGACGATTCCTGATCCAGGCGAGCCTGGTGTGCCTGATGCTCCTCAAGGGCTGACAGCAAACGGAGGAGACGGGCGGGTGGACTTGAACTGGAATACGGTAACGGGAGCGACCTATTACAACATCTATATGTCCACGAATGCCGGCTCCTTCAGTGACTCCCACGTTGCCAGTGTGACGGATTCGACCTATCGCGTGCAAGGTCTGACCAACGGTACGACCTACTACTTTATCGTGAAGGCGGGCAATTCATTAGGCTTGAGTGGCGCCTCGAAGCAAGCCGCCGCAACACCGGACACCGCAGCTTCTGCGACCGTTCCGGGAGCGCCCGTGAATGTGACAGCCGTTGCGGGGAATGGGCGGGCTACGGTCAGCTTCACAGCGCCAAGCGATAACGGCGGCAGCGCGATTACCGGATATGAGGTGACGGCTGAGCCGGGAGGCGCGGTAGCGGCGGGAACGTCCAGCCCAATCGTCGTGACGGGATTAAGCAACGGTACAAGCTACACCTTTACTGTGAAGGCGATTAATGAGGTAGGTGCCTCTGCTGCCTCTGCCGCATCCAACGCCGTTGTGCCAAGAGCCTCTTCCAGCGGTGGTAACAGCAGTGGCGGCAACAGCAGTGGCAGCAGTTCAGGCGGTGGCAGCGGTCTGCCTTCAGCCACAACGGCTACGACACCTCAGACCACCAGTGGTGTGAACATTCTGGTGAACGGCAAGGTTGAACAGGCGGGGACGTCTGCCACAAGTGAGCGAGGCAGCCAGAAGGTGATCACCATTTATGTGGACCAGCAAAAGCTGGAGGAGAAGCTGGCGGCTGAAGGTCAAGGCGCTGTGGTCACGATTCCGGTCAGCGGAGCATCCGATGTGGTCATTGGCGAATTGAACGGGCAAATGGTGAAAAGCATGGAGAGCAAGCAAGCGGTTGTGGAGCTCAAGACAGACCAAGCGACCTACAGGCTCCCAGCACAGCAAATTCAAATTGACGCGATCGCGGACAAGGTGGGCAAATCGGTCGCTCTGGAAGATATCAAGGTGCGCATCGAGATTGCTGCAGCGACAACGGATAAGCTCCAGGTGGTGGAGAGCGCTGCTGCGAACGGCTCGTTCACTCTTGCCGTGCCGCCGCTTGATTTTACGATCAGCGCCGTATACGGAGATACCACGGTTGAAGTGTCGAAGTTCAACGACTATGTAGAGCGCAGCATTGTGCTGCCGAGCGGAGTCGATCCGAACAAGATTACGACTGGTGTCGTGGTTGACCCGGCCGGAGCTGTTCGACATGTACCGACCAAGGTCGTGAAGCTTGGCGAGACCTACTACGCGCAAATCAACAGCCTGACGAACAGCACGTATGCCGTAGTATGGAATCCGGCAGCGTTCCAGGATGTGTCGGCTCATTGGTCGAAGGCGGCTGTGAACGACATGGGGTCGCGGATGGTCATTGAAGGAACGGGCCGCGGCCAGTTCAGCCCGGACCGCGATATCACTCGTGCGGAGTTCGCCGCCATTCTGGTGCGGGGATTGGGGCTGGCACCGGAGCAAGGAGAACCCGTCTTCCAGGACGTGAAGTCATCGGCTTGGTACAGCCAGGCGGTCAACACGGCTTATGCCTACCAGTTGATCGGCGGATATGATGACGGAACCTTCCGTCCGAATGACAAGATTACACGCGAGCAGGCGATGGTGATGCTCGCCCAAGCGATGAAGACGACCGGACTGAAGGACAAGCAGTCGGCTGCATCTGCAGCCGCTGTACTCCGCTCCTTCCAGGATGCGTCAGAGGTGGCCGCATGGGCGCAAAGCGGGGTAGCGGACAGCGTGCAGGCTGGTATCGTATCCGGTCGCAGCGCTACTGCACTGGCGCCGAAGCAGCACATGACCCGTGCAGAGGTAGCGGCGATTATTCATAGGCTGCTGCAGCAATCCGGGTTGATTTGAGTAAGGAGGCTGTCTCAAAAGGTGATGTACACAGGGGCGTTATTCGTCCCTGTGTTGTTTTTGCAAAGAGGGGATTCATACACATGCACAAACGGCGTGTATTGCTTTCAAATTCCAGAGAGGAGAATGAAGAGAATTATGCTCAGAAAAGCAGGAAGATTCACTCTATATCTGGCACTGATCTTGATCGTGCTCAATAGCTTTTTATCTCCCAAGATTGAGGTGCAGGCAGATAATTCAACAGCGTCGCCGCAGTATAAATACAAGCTGCTCAAAGGCGGTTTGGGTACTGCAATGAAGCTCTATTACAATGACGGAACCTTTTATTACAAGTCGCAGTTGTTTGGCAGAAATCTTGCGCACCAATCGGCGGATTTAAAAACATGGACTAAAATCATTGGCTCAGATACCTTTGGTTCAAGCACAACATTTAACTTGCATTCACTCTCCTTCATTGGTGGCAGAGTCTATGCGACAGGTTATACTCAGACTGATGATATGCTGAATTACACCAATTCTTCATTTTTGGGCTACATGAATAGTACATCTAATAACAGTTCTAGTTGGACACAATCCTCTTTTCCCACTGGCAGCTTGCTGCTGGGGCCCATTGCTACCGACGGAAGCCATTATGTGATAGGGATTGGTAACAGCAATGTTATTTACCAGCAATCTTCCTCCTCCAATGGAATTGAGGAGAAAGTATGGACCAGTAGCAGTAATATCACCAATGGCTCTCGTTTTGAAAATGCAGTATATGATGGTGTTAACAATAGATTCATATTAGCTGATGATACAGGAAATGTGGTTTACAGTACGGATGGTGGGAATGTATGGAGAAAGCTGGCGCTGGATTCCGCGTCAGCCATATCCGATCTTGTGCAGGTTGGAGGAACAACTTATATTTCCGGAGTAAATGGTGTATGGAAGTTGAAAGGGACTACGGTAACCAGATTGTTGCCCTCCGGCAGCAATTACCGTGCTGTAGCTGTTGATGAAAAAAATAATGTGTATAGTTTGCGCATGGATGGAACGGTGTTTATGTCATCTGATGACGGGGCAACCTGGTCAACCATCGTTGTCGCAGACAGCGAGAATACTTCTACTTATTTTGGCGCAATGGCATATGGCAATGGAAAGCTGCTTGTCGGCGGTAATAATGGCCTTTACCAAGTAGTTGTCAGTACCCCTGAGGTAAAGGTGAGCTATATGTCTGGCGGCCACGGGACGATTAGCGTCGATAGCGAGATGGTGGAGGTCGGAGGCTTCCCGGTCGCGGTGCCGAATGTCGCGCCGGATAGCGGCTACCGCTTCACGGGCTGGAGCAGCGATGGAGGTGTGACGCAGCTGAGCAGCGAAAAGCTGAGGGCAACCGTTGTTACGGAGGCGACCACCTATACGGCGTACTACAGGCAGATCGTCAAGGGAGATATCAATGGCAAGGATGGTGTGTCCCCGGCGGATGCGCTTTTGCTGAAGAAGTATCTGAGGGGCGAGGATATTGGATTCGAATTCGGGCCAGCGGAGCTGGAGGCGGCGGACGTCAATAGTGACGGAGTCGTGAATGAAGCAGATGTGCAGGCGATTTTGGCGATGTTCACAGGAAAGAGATAAGCGGTTCAAAGGAGAGGACAGGGCATCAAAGGATAGCAGGAGCCGTTTGCGGAGCGCCGCCATCGGCTCCTGTTCCATCATCAGTTGTGCGGCCGCATCCATCAATGTATTGGTCTCCACTCGATACATCGCCTCGACCCGTGCGTTGCGCGTCGGGAAGTGGCGGTAGAGAGTGCCGCTGCCGACCCCCGCCACGCGTGCGACCTGCTCTAGGATAGCAGTTACGCCCTGAAATCGCTGCTCTTTTGATTCGTCAAAATCGCGCCCGCGATAATACTGAAGAGATACTCAGCTCGTGGTGCGGACGAGGGCTGGTTGCTGAGCCAGGCAAGCGCAGCAGCTAGCGAGAACAGGTCATCACCATCCATGTCGGTACGCGCCAGACCCTCGGCCTGAGCGCGAGTGAGAAGCCGCGTGCCTGCCGTGCGCATCGTGATGCATGAAGCGTGGAGTGCGGACTCCGGATCTTCCTTGGCTGCCATCATCACATCCACAACACCTTGATAGTTGCCCGTGAATGCAACGATGTCGCGTAGCCACGACACGAGTGCATCAGCAGGTGAACTCGCAGTTTCGAGCTCACGTGCCTTTGTCGTAAACTCGTCGAAGCTTGCGCGGAGCAAAGCTTCGAGCAGTGCCTCTCTCGTCGGGAAATGACGATACAATGTGCCAAGCCCGACACCAGCCCTGCGAGCGATTTCGCGCAGCGATGCATCGGTGCCGTGTTCGGTTACAACGACGCTCGCGACTGCGAGGATATGATCATAGTTTTTCTTCGCGTCGGCTCGCATATGTTTCCTCCTTGACAAACGGAGCTGTGCTCCGTATATTTATAAACGGAACAGTGATCCGATTATGTGGAGCACTGCTCTAGTTAGAATAACACATCTGCGTGAAAGGAGAAAACGATAAATGTCTACAAACACAATGAAGGCGATTCGGCAGCACGAATTTGGCGGACCTGAGGTACTGCGTTACGAGGAGGCACCGCTTCCCGAACTGAAACCGGGTGAGGTGCTTGTCCGTGTGCACGCGGTTGGCATCAATCCCCCTGACTGGTACCTGCGCGACGGGTATAAGTCGCTTCCACCTGAGTGGCAGCCGCACGTACCCTTTCCTGTCATTCTGGGGTCGGACGTATCGGGCGTCGTCGAGGCGGTAGCCACGGATGTGCAGGGCTTCTCCGTCGGTGATGAAGTGTTCGGCATGGTTCGCTTTCCGAGCATGGGGGAGAGCGCTGCTTATGCGGAGTACGTCGCCGCGCCAGCGTCAGACCTTGCACTCAAGCCAGCTGGCATCGATCACGTACAAGCTGCAGCGGCGCCGATGGCAGGCCTCACCGCGTGGCAGTTCCTGATTGAGCTGGGGCACAATGAACCGAACCCGCTTCAACCGGAGATGCATCGCCCGGTGCCACTTAACGGCAAGACGGTGCTCGTTAACGGTGCCGCGGGCGGCGTGGGGCACTTAGCCGTGCAACTGGCTAAATGGAAGGGGGCGCATGTCATCGCGGTGGCATCAGGCAAGCATGAGTCGTTCCTGCGCGAGCTCGGTGCCGATGAATTCATCGACTACACCAAGAGCTCCCCCGAGGACGTCGTGCATGACGTTGATCTCGTCCTCGATACCCTCGGTGGTCCTACCACCGGTCGTTTCTTGCGCACGCTCAACCGTGGCGGCGCTTTGTTCCCGGTGTTCTTAGGCTTTTCCAACGCCGAGGAGGCCGCGAAGCTGGGCGTCACGGTCTCGATGACCCAGGTACGCTCGAACGGCTTGCAGCTGGCGGAATTCGGGCGCTTGCTTGATGCCGGGACGGTTCGTGTCGCCATCGACAGCACGTTTCCACTTGCCGATGCTCGCAAGGCGCACGAACGAGCCGCCCATGGGCATATCCAAGGCAAGATCGTGCTTACTGTCGTGTGAGGACGACAGCTCGAATGATCATCGCACTTCTCGTGGAACGTTGCAAAACCTTGCGACGTTCCACGAGCCGATGAGCGAGGACCACGAATGAGCTTTGAAGAAGTTTTCCAATTTAATCAAACAAAAAAGGATGAACAAGAATGATTGTACTCATAGGTTACCTTCATCTGAATCCGTCTGATGTGAATGAGTTCACTGCAGATGTTCAGGCTGTTGCTTCGAGCACGAGAGCTGAAAAGGGGTGCCTCTTTTATGCCGTTGCCTGGGAAGATGCGCGCGCTGGACGCATGCTGATCGTCGAGCGGTGGCAAGATCAAGAATCACTGACGGCCCATCTTGAAGCGCAGAAGACGGCGCCGTTTTTACAGAAGTGGGGAAACAGGATGGAAATCGACGTTCTAAAATACGATGCCTCGAATGAACGCTCGTTCATGGAGTAAAAGAGGTTTGTCGCTTACTCTCAAAGACTATTTATCCGAAAATATAAACCCAACTTGGGAATACTGAAGTACATTGAATGCATAGCACAAAATGGGTATAATAAGATTAAAATATGGCTATGCAAGGGGTTGGGCATAATGATAATTAAGCCGTCGGCCAGTATTCGGCAAAACTATAATGAAATCGCTGATTTATGTAAAACTTCCGGGGAGCCGGTTTACTTGACGAAGAACGGTGAAGGAGATCTCGTAGTGATGGACCTGGAAGCATTCTCCCGCCGTGAGAAGATGCTGAAGCTGCGTGAAGAATTGCTGGCTGTTCAAGAGGATCGCATAGCGGGACGCGCTGGCATAACGCTGGACGAACTGGATACGTATTTGGATGGCATTATTGATGAGGCCGAGCATGGAAAAAGCACCTCAATATAAGGTAGTCGTTTCCGATCGAGCCCGTCAAATGCTGGCGAGTCATATACGCTTTCTTGCCGAGAAGAGCCCTGAAGCTGCACGCAATACGAAGAACGAATTGCTTCAGCCGATGCGCTCATTGGCACGGATGCCGGAACGCTATCCTTTTCTGGATGCAGAGTTCATAACTCCAAACAAGTATCACAAGATGTTTGTGGAGAAATGGTATCTGGTGTTGTATCAGATACAGGATGAGATGGTGTATGTGGATCACATTGTAGATTGCAGGCAGGATTATCGCTGGTTGGTACGATAGCAACTCTATAAATCGGGAGAAGGCGCTGAGCGAATCAGCGTCTATTTTGCTGTTCCAGGAGCCCCCCTTCCAAAGTGCCTGGAACACATCGGCTCGACTTCGAAAATCACTCGCTAATTTCCGTATAGTTTTTTGTGTGTGAGAAAGTAGGGCGTTAGCGTGTCATGCCCTTGATTAATCGTGGTGTGAAAATGTCGGATGCATCTCCATCCGGTGCAGGTTAATGATCATGTTGCCTCTTTTAAGAATATCCAAACCGATGAGGCCGTTAATGTGATCAATATTTTCGTGAAGAACGCCAAAATCAATGAAAGGATTATTCATGATAAAGCCCCCAAGTTGGACTTGTTCGATTTGTTTACGGAATGAGTATTCTTCACCGCCGATTCCAAAGCTGCGCACAAGTCTATCTCCATTTTCATAATGAATTCCAATTTGCGCTACGATATCAGAAGAGAGAAGGGTGTGCGCCGCTCCAGTATCAATGACTAAGCGATCGATTGTCAGGTTATGTCCTTTATAGCGGATGGTTATGGAGGTCTGCAGCAAATCATCAATATATTTTATTTGCATATTAACGACTCCTATAAAGGGCGGATTTTCTCAACTCGATTGCAATTTTTTCTTGACCCGTATGGTAGACAATATTGTTGTTTTTGCATTTTAAGAGCTCCTTGGTAGCTTCAGTGGGGTCCTGAATGGCTCGCACAAGAGCAACCTCGTCAACGTATTGAATGTTATCTTCCAAATGGGAATCAAGGATTTCAAGTAGGACGTATTGGTCGGGATAAATCGTACGAACCTCTTGCCATTGCATTATGGTCACATCCTCTAGAAATTTTCCGTTCAAGCATACATGATCCATTATACCTACCATTTGAACGAAATGCACTTTTAAGCTTGATAATCTCGGAGAACGTTAGAATTAAGTTCAGGGCGGTTGGCAAAATCCATCACGCGGACAACGGCAACGTAAAGAAGGGCAACTTTGGTCTCTTTGTTCTTGCATATTTTGTAATAGAGAATGCTATAATAATAACAGCAAGTCAGAAGAATTTGAGCTTTAAGATGCATGGATCGTTCAGAGATGATTAGGAGAAATGCGAATGGGACACCAAATCTTATTGGATCTTTTGCAAGAAGAAATGAAGATGGGACTTAAGGGTGGTCTGTATCATCAGACCCAAATTAAGCTTGCCTATAACTCTAATCGGATTGAAGGCAGTCGTCTATCAGAGGAGCAGACCCGATATATTTTTGAAACCAATACGATTAATATAGAGCCTGAAGAAACAGCGAGTGTTGACGATATTGTTGAGACGGTAAACCACTTCTCCTGCTTCGACTATATGTTGACTCATGCACGGGAAAATTTGTCCGAAGAAATGATCACGGAGTTTCACCGTATTTTAAAAAGAAGCACCTCCGATGAAAGAAAAGAATGGTTCCGGGTTGGTGACTATAAGACCAGGCCCAATGTGGTAGGAGACATGAAAACCACTGCTCCGGGAGAAGTGGCGAGAGCTATGACCAAACTGTTGGCCTCGTACCACCAAAAACCAAGCATATCACTGGGAGATATTGTAGACTTCCATCATGAGTTTGAGAGTATTCATCCTTTTCAGGATGGCAATGGTCGTGTAAGCAGGATCATTATGTTCAAAGAGTGTCTGAAAAAATAATATACTTCCATTTATCATTGACCATGAGCATAGGTTATTTTATTACCGTGGACTTCAGGAATACCGTTTGGAAAAAGGATATTTGATGGATACCTGTCTGTCGGCACAGGATAGATATGAAACGAAGGTTGCTTATTTCTTTCCGGAATTGAAGCATGAATCAGAGTCTCATCCGGGTATAGACCAGTCGCTGTAGAACACTGTTGGCTGTGGCTAGCCGAGGAATAGGTTGATTGCATATTTTATTAGCGTGACCCGGCCGTAGACGTAACGTCTACGGCTATTCATCGATGGAATTTTCGACAAAGCTGTACCATGCATTTTCGATACATATCTTTAATTCATAAAACAACGACAAATTGCAACATAAACCACCATAATCCGTGTTGCTAGTGCTTACCGCTTGTCTAAGCATAGCAGTGGCCTATATGATAGAAGTATTCACCTACAAATCCGAACGGAGGAAGAGCAGTCATGGATTTGATCAAGGGGCTTTCGGAGCAGTCGCTGCGAAGTATACCTGAAATGAAGTATGTTACGGTAGACAATGTCGTGCGTTATCGGGCGATTATGCGTTTTTTCTATCAGGAATATAAAAGGTTAAGGTACTGGCTCAGGCCGGAGGATGTATATGCAGCGCTGGTGACATGGAAGGTATGGCCGGACTATACGCTCGATATGTGTCAGCATGATTTGGATCAGCTGGTAGAGTGGCAGAACGTAGCTGCACGCCACGATGGCGGCCGTTCGACGACGCTTGAGGAGTATTTGAAGAAGAAAATGCAATATTCGTTGCGTCCCTACTCCATCGAAATTGAAAGACTGCTGGAAACACTGGAGAAAGTTACAGGTTTCGGGGGCTCGCTTGAGGCATCCTTGTTTGATACGATCGCGGAAAAATTGTTCGAAATCCGCCGTGAAGGGGGCGAAATGGCTCCTGAGGCAGCGCTTGAGCTGTGGAACGAGTTATATCGGTCCTTTGTCAGCTTGCATGAGAATGCGGCCGATTATATTGCCAGCCTGCAGACCGCCCGTGCGGAAGAGATGATGGTGGCGGAAGCGTTTCTGATCTTTAAGGAGAAGTTAACCGATTATTTGCAAAATTTTGTGCAGGCGCTTCAACGTAGTGCTTATAAAATTGAAGGAAATCTGCTGCAGCTGAATGATACGCTGCGGGAGCTGTTTTTGGAACGTGTGGCGGACGGGGAGTTGAACAAGCCGCGTGTCGAGGACGTGCCGGACAAGGAAGCGCTGCTGGAAGAGCTTCGTCAGGGCTGGCTGAATATCCGGCGCTGGTTCCTGGGAGAAGGGAACATGCCGAGTGAATTGACACTGCTGGAGCGGGCGACGAAGGATGCGATTGCCCGTATTGTGCGCAGCGCGATTCGCATTCAGGAACGCAAGCGCTCCGGCTTGAGCCGGAAGAAGGAGCTGGAGCATCTGGCTCGCTGGTTTGCTGATGCAGAGTCGATGGACGATGCACACCGTCTGGCTGCTTTTGCCTTCGGCTTATTCCCGACCCGGCACCTGCAGGGAGAAGACTTGCGCGATTCAGATCGGGCAGACATGTCCTCATGGGAGGAACGGCCGATGGTGTGCACGCTGCGCTCACGCAGCCGCAAGCGGGGAGAGCGTCACCAATCCGAGCCTGTCAAAGATAATGAGGAGCGGAAGCAGCGCGAGAAGGAAGCCTTCCGGCTGCGGCAAGCAGAAGAATGGGCCATGATTGAATCCATGCTGCAGAAGGGCAGTGTCAGCATTTCGGAGCTGGGTGAGATATCGGCCAAAGAACGGCTGCGGCTGCTGCAATGGATCGGAAGATGTATCACGGCAGGGACATCGCATTCTTTTGTGACGCCAGAGGGGGTCCGCATTCAAATGAGCAACCCCAGAACTTTGGAACGCACGGTGTTACAAGCGGAAGACGGAGAACTGGAGATCGCCAACTATGAGCTTCATTTCACACTTATGGAGACAGGGCAAGAGGCGGCTGCAACCAGGGAAGAAAGGGAGGACACCTAGATGGCTGCCGGAGCGGTGAAAAGAGCGAGCAGAAGAGAGCGGAATGCGGAGTTTATGCAGGAGCGCAAGCGGGCTTGTATGCATGCGTTGTTGAATCGGCCGTGGATCACGAAGGAGCATGACCCGGATTTGTATTTTTTGATCAGGGATCATTACAAGGAATTGCGGGACTGGTTTATGGATAAAGCGGGTTTTCCGCTCATTTTGACGAGAACGATTGCCAAGCTGGACAAGACACCGGTAAAGGCTTTTCCATGGATGGGGTTCGCGGAGTTTCGGGAGCGGCGGGACTATATATTTTTTACCTATGGACTCTGGTATTTGGAAGGCAAGACGGAGCTGGATCAGTTTTTGCTGACAGATATTGTGGAGGAAATTCGCGAGCAGATGCTGGGTGCGGGTATGGATGCGGATTGGCGGAATTATTATGACCGCTTGTCGATGGCCAGAGCGTTGAAAAAGCTTCGTTCCCTGGGCGTGCTGTACAGTGTGGACGGAGATGAAAGCAATTGGGCGCAGGACGGGGAACGTAATGTGCTGTATGAATGCTCGCCGACGGCGAGGTATGTGCTGCGGCGGTTTCCGCGTGATTTGACGGAATGTTCACGGCTCGAGGAGCTGGAAGATCCGATTCCGTATGCGGATACACAGGATGGCCAGTCGATGCGATGGAGACATCGCGTGTACCGACGGCTGCTGCTGGAGCCGGTGGTCGCGGATCGGCATTGGGATGAGGACGATTTGAATTATGTGCTCTGGCAAAGAAGGACGATTATTGATCAATTGGAAAAAACGTTGGGCTGGGCGGGCAGACGGTACCGGGAAGGGCTCATTTTTTTTCATCCGGAGCTGACCAGTGAAGCTGATCTGTTTCCAACGTTGTCGTTTGCATCGGATGTGGCGGTGCTGGTTGCTGGCGAGATACGCAAGCAATTAACGGACGAAAACGGACTGAGCACAGAGGATAATGGAAGTGTCAGAATGACGAGGGCTGAGCTGGAGACGCTGCTGTATCGGTTACAGTCCAGTCATAAAGAGTACTGGAGCAAGGAATACCGGGAATCTGCTTCGCAGGATTTGGCGCAATTGTGTATGAAGCATCTGGCGGAGTGGGGGCTTGGAGAGTGGGAGAACGAAAACAGCTTTCTGATCTCTCCTGTCCTGGGGAGATGGGAAGCGGTGTACGATCTGTAGGAATTACGAATTACTAGGTAGGGAAATTTGGAGATATTCAGGGAGGGAACCAAATGCAGGAGTCGGTGACAAGCCGCCCGGAGAATGGGGAACCAACAAGCAGTGTGGCTACAGGTATACAAATGGCGGACGGAGCGAAGCGGGAGAACCGGGGCCATGAGACGAACCGCTGGAAAATGAACCGTGTAGGTATTCTGAATTTCTGGTATTACGATGAGGAAGAGTTTCAGTTGGAGGACGGCCGCCTTATTCTGCGCGGGTCCAACGGCTCCGGGAAATCGGTGACGATGCAAAGCTTTCTGCCGCTTGTGCTGGATGGCGACAAACGTGCGCACAGGCTTGATCCGTTTGGCTCCCGTGACCGCCGGATTGAATATTATTTGCTGGGTGAGGATGACAACGGCAAAGGCAAAACCGATTCGACAGGGTACTTATGGATGGAATTTCAGCATAGTGCCACCGGTGCTTACAAAACGATCGGGATCGGTCTGAGAGCGCGCAGAAATGCGGCGCAGGTGCAGTTTTGGGGTTTTGTGCTTGAGGACGGACGGCGGGTTGGCCGGGATTTCTGGCTGTATGACCGTCATCAATGGCTGGAGGAGGGTGTACGTCTGCCGCTTGACCGCAAAGAGCTGGAGGCGAAAATTTCTTCCGGCGGACAGGTTGTGTTGGATCAGAAATCTTATCAGGATCTGGTGAACAAACAGATCTTCGGTTTTGCGGATGTTGAGGCGTTTCAGGATTTGCTGCAATTAATGATTCAACTGCGCAGTCCGAAGCTGTCCAAGGATTTTAAACCGACCGCGATATACGATATTCTGCACCAGGCGCTGCCGCCGCTGATGGAGGATGAGCTGAGACCGTTGTCGGAAGTGCTGGAGGATATGGACCAGATGACCGACCGGCTGGACGAGATTCGGCGGCATCATGGCGAGCTGGTGAAGCTGCAGGAAAGATACGATCTTTATAATAAGCACGTACTGTTCGGGAAGTCGGAGGACATGCTGGATGCGTACGCTACTTATGAAGAGACGGCAGCGAGGGTGAAGGCGTCTGCTTCGGCTCTGGAGCAGGCGGAGCAGGAGAAAGCACTTGCGGAACAGGAACGGGGCAATGTGCAGAACAGGCTGCAGGAAATCACGGTTGAGCGTGAGGTGCTGGGGACACATGAGGCGATCGGCAAGCAGAAGGAATATGAAGCAGCCGCCAAAGCGCTTGAGGATACGGAAAAACAGTTGGAGCGATCAAAAGATAAAGCTTTAAAAGCCCGCATGAAAAAAGAGAGGCTGGAGCGGGAGGGCGAGGATACCGCTTACAAGAGAGACACCGCTGAGCAAGAGCAGCAGGACATGTTGAATGACCTGGAAGCGATGGCAGGCGATATGGAGTTCATGGAACATACGGTATATCACCGCTACTGGTCACAGGGGGTACCGGAGGACGAGCGGTGGCGCGAGGCCTGGCGCGGCGATATCCGGTTGCACCGGGGACGGCTGGAGGCGGCCTTGGCCAAAGCTGTCCAGGAACGGGAAGCAGGCGTGATGGCCAAAGAGCGGGAATTGGAGCTGGGTGAAGCCAGCCGGGTCCGGGATGAAGCAGAGCGTGAACGCGGGGACTGTGAGAAACGACTGGATGAGGCAAAGGAACAATTGAAGGATGAGATTTTGGCCTGGCGGGATGGCTTGTCACAGCTTCAATATGATGATGAGGCGGTGCGGGAGTCGTTTGTGGCGATCCGGGAATACGGCACGGAGAACACTTCAATGGAGGCGATGCGTGCGCCATTACTGCAGCGTTATGCAGCAGGACGCGACTCTATCGTGGAAAAGCGGCTCGGAGTGGAAAAGCAGCGGGATACGCTGCTTGCACAGCGGGAGCAATTGCAAGAGGAGAAACAGGGCTGGGAGCAAAGCCGCGAGCCCGAGCCTGCCCGGAGTGAAGCGAGGGCTAAATACCGGAGCGGGCAAGCACAAGCCGGCGCTCCCCTTTATGCGGTGTGTGACTTCCGTTCCGACGTGGATGATATAACACGTGCAAAAGTGGAGCAAGCGCTCGAACGGGCCGGCTTGCTGGATGCCTGGATTTCACCGGACGGGCGCTTGGGGCAATGCGGCAGCGATGAGGAAGAGACATGGCTCTTGCCTAATCCGCTTGAGTTTGGTTATACACTTGCCGATATACTGACTGCGAATCTGGCAGAAGACAGTGGTCTAGAAACGGAAACGGTTGAAGCTGTACTGAAAAGTTTTCTGTGGGACGAAGACGGGGGACTGCTAGGTGAACAGGATTGGAGCAGCGTTGTGGCGGCAGACGGCTCATATCGTCTGGGACCGCTTGCTGGCAAGACGAGTGTCAAGCCACGTGCCGAGTTCATCGGCAAGGAAACACGCAAGCGTACCCGCCTGCTGGAGATAACGAGATTGACGGAGGCTATTGCGGCGGTTGATGTTGAACTGGCAGCGGTGGAACAGCAGCTTGCAAGGCTGCGGGAAGCCGAAGGGCTGCTGGCGGCTGAAAGAGACTGCTATCCGAACGGGCAGGCGCTTGCGGGCAGGCTGCGGGAACTGCAGGAGACCGAGTATCGCTTGAAGGCTGCGCTATCACAGGAGGAACGGGCGCTTGAGCGATACAAGGCCAAGTCGGAGGAGTGGCGCATGCTGCAGCGCGAGCTTGTTGATTTGACCGCAGGCTGGTCGAGGCTGAAGAGGGAGAAAGAACTGGCGGATGCAGTAAACATCGTCAGGGACTATGAAGCCGTGATATCAGAGATCTATTCTGCATGGCGCCGCTACAGGGACGCTAATATAGCCTGGAATCGGCTGCAGGGAGAACTCGAATCGGTAGAGATGGAGCTGGAAGACGAAGAAGCGTTGACGGATGAGCTGGATGAACGGAGAAGAGACGAGCGGGCCAAGACAGAAATGCTGCGGCGCCTTATTGAAGAGCTGGGTCTGGCGGATATTGCGCGGCAATTGGAGGAGCTGCGGAACGAGTATAATGTGCTGCAGCAGCGTTTGAAGGAACAGGAAAAACGGCTGGATGAAGCGAAGGATAAGGCTTCCCGTGCTGAAGCGCAGCTTGTTTTGCTGAATGAGCAGGCTGAGCAATTGCGAAGCAAGCTGCAGATTGTGTTGGATCAGTTGATGAAGGAGCTGCGCCGGGGACTGGTAGCGGAATGGAGCGATGAGGCTCATGCGCTGCCGGAACAGGCGGATGCGGCTAAAGTCCAGGGCATAGCCAAGGATATTCGCCGCAGGTATGAATCTTTGTTTGCGGGCCGCAATAGCGAGAATATTACGAACCGGCTGCTGGAGCAGTTCACCACCGCAAGAATGCTGCTTACCGAGTATGTGCTGCAGACCGAGCTGGATGAGGATACGGGACGAATTTTGGTGCTGTCCATGCGCAATCCTTACCAGCCTTTGCAGCCGCAGGTGCTGATTAACGAGCTGGCAGAGCAGGAAGAAGAGCAGAGCGCGTTGCTGACAAAGCGGGATCGAGAGTTGTATGAGGAAATTATTTTGCGAAGTGTAGGCAAAGCCATCCGGCAAAGAATTCATCGTGCCGAACAGTGGGTACGGGAAATGAACAGGCTTATGGAGGAACGTGATACCTCCAGCGGGCTGCAGTTGAAGCTGGAGTGGCAGCCAAAGCCTGCGGCGGGAGAGCAGCAGTTGGATGTGCACGATCTGGTTGAATTGTTGAAAAGGGATTCGCACCGGCTGCGCGAGGATCAGATTGAAGCGATGATTCAGCATTTTCGTGTAAAAGTGGCGGGAGCCAAGCAATCAGCCCAGGAGGAGCAGGAGTCTCTGCGTGAGCACCTGTACCGGGCGCTGGATTACCGGAATTGGTTCCAATTTGAATTGAAATACAAGAAAGGCATGCAAGCGGGTTATCGTCCGTTGACAGATGCGCGTTTTAACGTATTAAGCGGTGGTGAAAAAGCGATGGCCATGTATATCCCGCTGTTTGCGGCTACATGGTCCCGATACTCTGATGCACGGCAGGATGCGCCACGTCTGATTTCCCTTGATGAAGCCTTTGCCGGTGTGGATGAGGAAAACATGAGAGACATGTTTAAGCTGCTGACGGATATGGGCTTTGATTACATGATGACCTCTCAAGTGCTGTGGGGATGCTATGATACGGTTCCGCGGCTGGCCATTTATGAGATTTACCGGCCCAAGGATGTGGATTTTGTGACCTTGTTCCGTTACCGCTGGAACGGTAAACGGAAAGAATATGTGGAGGATCGTCAAGAGCCATGAGCAGTGAGCAAATGGGGCAGTTCCATGATGACAGCAGCTCCGACAACAGGCTTGAGCAGGCGGATAGAGCCAGAGTTTATTTTTCGCGGCCAGGTTTTTCGATGATGCTGGAAGCGATCTGGAAACGGTATGCAAGTTTGGAGAAAGCAGCGGGGCATGCGGTCATTCGTAATGCCACCAGTGAGGAATGTGACGTGATCAATTCATTTATGGGATGGTTTAAGCAGCCGGGGACGGACATTCGTGTTCCGTTACAGGAGTTTGAACAGGAACTGATGAGCTCGCCTTTTCCGTTCAGCATTCCTGAGCTTCACACCGTGCTGGTCGGTACTCCTTTGTTAACGAATTCTGATCGCAAGCTGCTTGCCGAGCAAGATTGGCTGCTGCTGTTCTATAATATGGAACAGCAGCATGAGCGGCAAGGTGGGCAGCTTCCTGTGGTGCTGAAGGAGTGGCTGACCGGGTTGCAGAATGGGACGGCTGAAGGTTACAGGACCTTGCGTGATATGTGGCGGACTCAGGCAGAGGCCGCTGAACGGGAGTTATTGATTACCGTGCGGGCGTGGAGCTTGCTGCTTTCGCTGCAGCGTGACGATCAGCAGCTTCAAGTGAGTGTCAACAGTGCGGTTCGCCTGCCGGTGTTGGCTGCACAGGTTGCTGGTAATCCGCATGCATTGGATCGGAATATGCCGGCAGGACGACTTTTAGTTCAGGCATTGCTTTTTGCAGGAAAAGGGAGTCGGGCACATGTTGAACAAGAAACGGAAGAAGAAAGTGGTTCTGAAATTCTGTTCGGCATCGATAGCTTGTCGATAAGGGATATGTACCGTAAAGCCGGTATATTGGATGATGATATTTCGTCTTTGGTTCATGTGTATTATCCATGGGATCGGGGAGCTGCGGGGCCGCAGGTGATGACTTTAAGACAGGTGGATGTGGCTAAACAGTTGAGGCCCGTAAACGACATCTATGTTGTGGAAAATCCGGCGGTATTCTCAACTTTGGTTGATTTAACGGAAACGGAGGTGGCAGGGAGCGGGGCAACGGCATCTGATTGCGGGCAAGGTCCTCTCCTGTTATGCACTAGCGGTCCGGCAAGCGCCGCTGCACTACGTCTGCTTGACCGATATGTTGAAGAAGATTGGCAAGGGACAATCTATTATTCCGGTGACTTCGATATCAAGGGGGTCCAGATGGGAAATGTACTGGCTGCCAGATATGCGGCGTTTTTTGCACCATGGCATTTTAACGGGGAAAGCTATAAGAAATGCAACTGTAAAATTAATCAAGAAGGCGTTATGTTCACAAATGAGGAACGTGCAGCATTAATAAAGATGCAGCCAGCTTGGGACAAAGAGCTTTGTTTTTGGATGGCCGATACGGGACGGAAGTTGTTCCAGGAAGAATTCATCAATGAATTAATTCGGGATTGGAGCGATGATGTTGAAGCCAGATGAAATCTTGCAGCATGAAAACAAAATTTTTGCCAAGTTGAAAGAAGCTGAATTCGAAGTATGAAGGGTTGTTTGCTAAAGGAAAGGTACATTGTTCCTGTTATTATTGCCGGGTTAAGACGAGGTATCTGGGGCCGCCCAAATCTGATCTTATACGGATGGAACAGATGGACGGCCTGTATGGCTTGGAATAGCCATTCCCAACTTTATGATAGCTCGGCCGTAGATTGACGTCTACGGCTATTTTTATTCGGACTTTTCGATCAGCGCTACCAGCCCGTCACAGATTCATACTCTTCCAAAGCGCCTGAAACGCACCGGACTCGACCTCGAAAAAAACCGGGTCATTGCCATAGCGCACCAGCCCCTGGCCGAACAGCGTCAGTTCTACTCGCGTATGGTCCTCAAGCTTCAGGTAGATGATTTTGCGGTTCTCGTCATCGTAGATTCCTTGATCGATCAATGGGTCAGCCGCCAACGGTTTGGCATCCTGAAGGGCTGCCAAGAAACCAGCGAGCGACTCGTCATTAGCCAGTGGTGCATACTGCTTCAGGCCGTTGTTCCAGCTCTCGAAGCTTTCCCACTCGGCCGAGGCGATCCGGCCTTCCAGATGCAGCTTGCCAAGCAGATCGGCTCCGCTGCTCACAGTGATGCCATTGGTATGCTCGAACAGCTCGGCATAGACTTGGCCGTCGATCTCGGTGTAGGACATGATGCGGAAGCTCGAATCATATCCTTTTACGGCATAGATGTCCGTTTCGCCGATGTTGGAGGCCAGCTCGGTGTACTTGTCATTTCCACTCAGTTCATCAATGCCGCCTGTTGTCCGTCCGAGCTTGTCACCGCGCAGTGCGGTGGCATCGGCTGCGTCAATGCGGGTTGCCGCCTGGGTATAAATATTGCCTTGATAGACGACCAGGGGGACCATACTCGTTTTGACACCGGAGCTCTTATCCGGCAGCTCCAGCTTGGGAATGACGACACTGTCGGGTGAGCTTGCGGCAGGTGTATTCGGAGTCACCTTGGCCACCTCGGTGCCCGGCGATGTCGGAGCGCTCCCTTGCTTCCAGAAGCTGGACGCCGTCACACCGATACCGGCAGCGAGTACGATACTGGCAGCGATATAGACCGTTTTGCGCGGATGCTTCCGTTCTTGCCCTTGCTGCAGCTCCTGCAGCCTGTTTTCCATTCGTTTTTTCATCGCTTCATTTGTTGTCATCGTATCCACCGCTTTCTTATATTTGGTCCGGAATTGCTCTTCATTCATTGCGGTTCTGCTCCTTCCAGATTCAGTTTTAACAGCTGTCGTCCCCGTTGGAGTCTCATCTTCACCGCAGACTCGCTGATGCGCAAGATATTGCTGATCTCTTGAACCCGATAGTCCTCGTAATAATACAGATGAATGACCGTCTTATACTTTACGGGCAGTGCCATCACAAGCTGAAGCAGTTCCCAATCCTCGGAAGCGTCAGCCGTAACCGGCTCAGCTCCTTCCAGTTTGATCTCCCGCTTGCGCCAGCCCCTGCCCAGCATAGTTTTGCAATGATTGGTGATCACCCGGATCAACCAGGCTTTTTGATGCTCGGCATCCTTGAACTCAGGTGCTTTTTCCATTAGTTTGATGAAGGTATCTTGAATGGCTTCTTTCGCATCCTCGCGGCTGCCCAGATGAACCATGGCAATCCGGAACAGCATGCTGGCGTAAGTTTCATAGCTCTTCATCACATGATTTCCCGGCCGGGTCATGGATCGCTGCATGGTTGTTTCTGCCTCCTTTACCGATAACACAGTTATGGACGGCAATCGGTCACATTTTGTTAAGCTATAAATAAGCATATTTAATGGACGGGGTGGTAATTTTTCAGGAAGTGGTTATTATAGTATTACGATTATGTTGCAAACACCTTTAAAGTAGAGGAAGTGGGAGTCCATTGGCGTGGATTAGTTCTATATTTGTAGCGATTGTTGCCATTGAACATATTTATATCCTGATTTTGGAGATGTTCTTGTGGACGAAACCGAGAGCAAGGAAGGTGTTTGGAACGAGCCGCCAGTTTGCGGAGGAGACAAAAGCCCTCGCAGCAAACCAGGGGCTGTACAACGGTTTTTTGGCCGTTGGGCTGCTATGGGGACTCGTACATCCCAATGGTGGGTTCGGTATCCAAATTCAGATATTCTTTCTGCTTTGTGTTCTCGTTGCTGCCATTTACGGCAGTGTGACGGCGAAGAGATCCATCCTGATTACGCAAGGCCTTCCGGCATGTATAGCGTTTGTATTTGTACTTATTCATGTTCTGCAATGACCGTTGAACTGAAAAAGAATAATGTCATTCTTGATGCCATCGCACCAGCAAACGGGTTAGTCAGCCAACAAATGAATAAGCTTGTTGATAGTACAAATGGCAAGCTGTACATAAAACAAAAACGGGCTGTCCCCAAAGTCATTGAAGACGACTTGGGACAGCCTCCTTTTTTTGCAAGCAGCAGCAAAGGACATCTGGACTCCCATCGCGGGAGTAACAGTTGCTTTTCATTTCAAGGGATAGCAAAATAGAAAACAGAAAATAGCTCAACATCTAATTTTAGGCTTGGTTATTGAGATTTCCCATATGAGCAAAGGAGTCTTTGCATGACAAAGGTACTTGTAGTGGATGATGAAGCAAGCATTTCCGGCGCGGTGGCTTATGCGCTGCGGCGGGAGGGTTATATTGTAGAGACAGCGGCGGACGGGCAGGAAGCGCTGGACCATGTCGAAACGTTCAAGCCAGAGGTCATGGTGCTTGATGTGATGATGCCGCGTTTGAGCGGTTACGACGTGTGCCGCAAGCTGGAAGGGCGGCCGCAGAGGCCAGCAATTTTGCTGTTGACGGTCAAGAACGATATCGTTGACAAAGTGCTGGGCCTGGAGCTCGGGGCGGACGATTACATGATCAAGCCGTTTGATATGCGGGAGATCATTGCCCGGGTCAAAGCCTTGTCTCGCCGCAGACCGCACACGTCCGTGGAGGCGCAGGAGTTGGTTCAGCTTGCCGGTTTGTCGATCAATCTGCCAAACCGTACGGTTCACGCGGAAGGATCCGTGATCGAGCTGACGCCCAAGGAGTTTGATTTGCTGGCACTGCTCGCGCGGAGCCCGGAACGGGTCTTCTCGCGGGAGTCGCTGCTTGAACAGGTGTGGGACATGGACTTTGCCGGCGGAACGCGAACAGTGGATATCCATGTCCAGCGGCTGCGCAAGAAGCTGGGCAAATGGCAAAACGTGATTCAAACCGTGTACGGCATCGGTTATAAAAGCACGGAGTCGCAGCCATGAGACGGCGGCCCTGGCGGTTGGGCCTCAAGTGGAAGGCCGCCGTAATGCTGGCTCTACTGCTGGCGGCCGTGATCATGGTGCTCAGCTTCCTCGTGCTTGCCGGCATCCGGGACGATCAGCGCGACCGGCTGGAGCAAACGCTGGCGCGGGAGGCAGAGGCTGCCAATTTAAGGATTCGCCAGGAGGCGATGACGAGCGGTTCGCTTTCCCCGGACGATTTTATGGAGCGAAGCGGCCAGCGGCTTGCCGTCGATCTTGGTGCGCAAAGTGGTCTGCCTGTCACGCTGTATAAGCCGGACGGCACGCTTGCCGGCACCTCGCTGCCGTTTCAGCCGAAGGCGGGCGTGAAGGACGCGCTCGCCCATACGGCACAAGGGCAATCGGCCTATATTACGGAAGGGGACCGGATGCTGTATTTGGCGCCACTTTACAATGCCGATGATCGGCAGGTGGGCACGATTCAGCTTCACGTTTCGCTGGCTGAGCAGCATGCTTTTTACGCACGGATACAGCGCTTGTTTTGGGTTACCGGTGTTTTGGTGCTGGCGGCGGGTTTCCTGCTCGGCTTCCTCTATGTATGGCGGCAGGCCCATGTCATTGGCAGGCTGAACCAGGCTGCCCAGCGCATCGGAGAAGGGCAGTATCTGTCCGAACCCATTGTGCGCCGGGCTGATGAGCTGGGCGAGCTGGCGCAGGGCATTTATGAGATGAGCGGGAGAATCTCCTCGTCTCTTACCCAGTTGACGGAAGAAAAAAGCAAGCTGCTGGAGGCCGTTGTCCGCCTGCAGGAGCTGGAACAGCAGCAGAAACAGTTTATCGGCAATATCAGCCATGAGCTCAAAACGCCGCTAACCTCCATTCTCGCCTATGCTGACCTGCTGGACATGTACCGGGATGACCCCGTGCTCCTGGATGAAGCGGGCAAGCAAATCGGCAAGGAGGCGGAGCGGCTGTACGGGCTCGTGGAGAAGGCGTTGAAGCTTTCCTCCATGGACGTATACGAGTTCGAGACGCATGCGATATCCGTCAGCCTGCTGCCGCTGCTTCAGGAGGCGGCGGCCCGCCTGCAGGCGAAGGCGGAGAGGTATGGGATTGAGCTCGTCACGACGCTGAAGCAAGGCTCCGTGTGGGCCGATCCGGATAACCTCATGCACATAGTGCTGAATCTGCTGGATAATGCGATTAAATATAACAAGCCGGGCGGGAAGGTGCTGTTATCTAATGAGGCAATTCAGGATCGGGGTGGACAAGGCTGGATGAACATCACGTTCCGGGATACCGGCATCGGGATTCCGGAGGAGGCGAGGGCCCAAATCTTTGATCCTTTTTATACCGTCAGCAGCGACCGCTCCAGAGCCCATGGTGGCACGGGACTCGGTCTGCCGCTCGTGAAGGGTCTGGCGGAGAAGCAGGGCGGAACGGTCGAGCTTGCAGGCTCCGGGCCGGAGGGTTCGGTGTTTGTCATTACTCTCCCCCTGCGGCAGCCGGAACGCCTGGAGATTATTTCCGCCAGAAATGGTCCAGACTTGGAATAAGGTCTGATTGAATTTACAAGTTTCCGGGTTCCCCGCAATGGTTCTGAATGGGCTCCGGTGCAAGCCCCCACGTTGTGGGGCTTTTTACATTGAAGACGTGAATGTTACAAGAACGTTACAAGTCGGATATGTTTTCGGGATATTCCTTTTCTATACTAAGGTCAACAGGGGATGCTGAAGCAGACGAAGTCAATGAAGCAGGCCGCTTGAGACTGTGCCCCTGTGGCGGCGCTGGAGGTGCCTATATTAATGAAACAAAATGCTGGAATGTACGGCATCAAGCTCTTTGCGGCCGTGCTATTGTCACTGGCCCTGACGGCCTGCCAATCGTCCGGCGACCGGCTTACAGTGGTCAACCCTGATGTCAGCCGAACCGGAACGCAGACAGATCAGAGCCCGGATCCTGCTCCGGGCGGTGAACGGAAGCTGACTGTCGTCAAGACGCCGGAACAGCAGGTTGACCGGGAGCTCACAGTCGCCCGCACGCACCGGATTGAGGCTGCAAGCATTCAATCCTGGCTGTCGGAGGACGAGGTCAGCATTGAAACGACCAAGCTGGTGAAGGCGGGAACCGCGACGGAGGAGCCTAAATATGAGTACACGTCTTCCATCGTGAATATCAACACCGGCCAGAGCAGGAAAAATACCGGGGAGGGAGGGCAGCAGGTGAAAGGATATATGCTCGTCAAAGAAACCATTTCACCGGACGGCAGCTACAGCTTCATTCAGAAATGGAAGGACAAATATATCGCGGACAATTTCGTGAAAAATCTCCAAACAGGCCAGACGATTCAGATCAAGGGCGACAATTACCTGGAGCGGGGCGGTTGGCTGAATGCGGACACGTATATTCTGGCCGCAGGCTCCATGAGCGGGCGCGGGGAAATTCGCCAAATCTCGGCTGCGGACGGGAAGGTGACGGCTGTAACGCTAGATGACCCGGATGCCGAGATGTTCGGGCAGTTTGGAGCCAGCCATGGCCGGATTTATTATACCGACGATCAGCATGTGCTGAAGGTGTTCGAACCAGGGCAAGCGAAGCCGGTCAGCCTGATTCAGGATGTCTGGAGCTTCGAAATTTCGCCTGACAGCCAATATATCGCAGTGTCCACGGTCACGCAATCCGGCGAGTTTAAAGGAAGCAAGCTGCTGATTTACGATGCCGCCGGGAGCCTTCAAGGCTCGCTGATCGGCAAGGGTGACCTGATTTCCTATATCTCGTGGTCCCCGGATTCCGCGAAGCTGGCGTTTGACGTCTATACAGAGGATAAAACGGGCATGAACGGGGTGTATATTTTCGACACCCGCTCAGGCCGAGTATTACCGCTCGCGCAGTATTATGCCGCCGGTGATCCGATGCCTCATCCCGTGTACCCGTTCAGCTGGAGTCCATCCGGCAACCGGCTGGGGTTCACGCTGGATGACCCGAAATCGCTGCTCGTCACGCACGTTATTGATTTTAAATAAACGCATTTGAACAGAGAGGAACGAATCCCATGAACAATATGAAAAAATCGATTATCACCCTCGCCGTAGCTGGCATGACGTTAACAGGCGCAGCCGGAGTGTATGCAGGCACGCAATTGCAAAAAATCACCGCTTATCTCAATCACCAGATCGGCATTCAGGTAAATGGGGAAGCTTATTCCCTGGCGGACCGGCAAGGCACCCCGTTAACACCAATCACCTATAATGGTACGACATATTTGCCGGTGCGGGCGATTGGCGACGTACTTGATGTGCCGATCAGCTATGACGCCAGCAAGCAACAGGTGCAGATTGGCGGTGGGAAAGGCGGAGATAACGACGGAGACAATGGCGCCAATGTGGGCCTGGCTGCGGTGAATTTTACTCAAGCTCAGTTGAAGGGGATCACCAAGGCATATGCGAAATTTGAATCCTTTGAAACACCTTATGCTCCGGCACAAATGGTCAAAGGAGATGCCTTCAATAAGGTTGGTGCCTCAGAGGATGGAGTAAATCTGCTCTTTAAGCATATGACGGTAAACGTATCGCCGCGTGACTATGCCTACCTGTATGATGGCAAGACGGTCAAGCTGTCGAACGGGGTTAAAGCCAAATGGTATACGCCGGATAAAACGCCAATGTTAAGCTTTGCGCTGGATGATCGTTTTGTTACCCTGAGCTCGCCGGACCATACATTGAACCAGACACAGCTCGAACAAGTGGCCGTAACCGTGGCCAAGCTGAAATAGTACACGTATCCAAAATATAAAGACGGGAATAAGAGAGCAGAATCGGAAAGTCTGCCGGAGCATATGCAAGCTCCAGCAGACTTCCGGCTTTATGACGAAATTTGGTCACGTTTGGTGGTCTGAACCTGTGGGTCCTTCTTCGGCTCCTGTTCGTTTATTAAAGCATTTCCAACTCATCCAGAAATGCGGGACGTCTATTATATTGGGTCTTTAACTGCGCAATGATCGCTGCCTGATTTTCTTGGCCAAAGATTTTTTTATAACGTTTAAGCATGCTGCATGTGCTCCGGTACTGCTTTCGGTTGGCAGCTGCTGCGGCATCTTTATAGATTTGATTGCTGTAAATCTGTTCAACTTCCTCACAATACTCCGCTGATAGTCGTGAAGCGTACTCTTCGATTACGTAAGGATTCGCCTTTACATAAGCCAGCATTTCTGCCAGATCATTTTTCTCCGAAATCAGTCTAAGATAGACATCTCTGGTTCTCCACTTGTCCGTCTCTTTCAATTCTGGAAGGATGCTCCGGTAAAGATCTTCCTTGTCCCCCTCGAACAGGGACTCCAGCTCATGATAATAAGCGTAATCCCCATCCAACAAAAGTTCTTTTGCCAGTTTTTCCTGTTCATTCCTTGAAGAAAGCTTTTTGTAGGCTGCATATTTGGCACCCTTCCACTTGGTGACCCGACCGGGAAGCTTATGATCCTGCCGTTCTCCTTCTTCAGCCAATTCGAGAGCACGTTGGTAATTTCCGTGCTCTATGTTTTCCTCAATAGCCCATGCTCTGAAAAAAGTGAAATGAAGATGCTTCTGCACAAAGCTTTCCGCTTCCTCTATGGAGCCGTATTCCTGAATAAGCTGGAACAGAATTTTGAGCAGCGCTTCCATTGTAGATTGTCCGAAGTCTTGATTGGCATTGGAGGCGATTTGCTTCTCAATCGTCACCCTGAGTGTTTCTCTGAGCTGCTTCGTATCCGCGATTCCCGCACAAATACTGAGCAGTTCAATCCGGAAATCATCCCATCCATCGAAAACACGGTTCTCACTCATATGGAGAAGTCGGTTAAAAATGTGCTCATGGACAGAAGCATCCTGCTCGTCCATGTTATTGGCGATCACGCCGATTTGCTCCAATGTTACGCCCACCAGCATGCCGATATTGCCGTTCGAATCATCCGCATACTGGAATGCCTCAATACCTTCCTCCAGCACCAGCAGGGCGATTTCCAGTTCCAATAGGGCATCCGCTGTTTTGTCGGCATCCTGCAACACGGCGAGTAGTTCCGTTGTAAAATTGTGAGTTTCTCTATAAGGAATGAGGCCCTCGCGTCCGGTATACTTTTTCACAATAGAGTCAATTAACTTTTGGCATGATTTAAGCTGCTTCGAATGGTTACCTTTGGTGTATTTCACCAGCAGTCCGTTTCTAAACACTTTATCCTGCTCTGCGACCTGGGCGATGATATGAATCAGCTCTTCTTGGGACAAAGATTGCAATAGGTCTTCTATTTCGTGATTTTTCGACATTGACATTCACGCTCCAAAACAATTTTATATTGTTAATAGTATACTAGACTTCTGCCTGACTAAACCCATAATTGAAAAGAGAATGCAACGAAGAAACATATTAGGTATGAGATGGGGGATTCAAGTGAATGTTCAAGTCTATACATTAAACGCTTTTGCAAAAGGAGAACAGGGTGGGAATCCGGCCGGGATTGTTCTGAACGCCGATTCGATGTCTACAGAAGAGATGCAGCAGGTGGCGCGTATCGTTGGCTTTTCGGAGACGGCTTTCGTGGAAAAGTCGCAGTATGCTGATTTTAAAGTCCGCTACTTTACTCCTAACGATGAAGTTGATTTGTGTGGACATGCTACGATTGCAACCTTTTATCTGATGATGTCCCGAAAATGGATCAGCACCGGAACGTATACTTTGGAGACAAAAGCCGGAATATTAGAGGTGGCTGTAAAAGAAGATGGCAGCGTGTTTCTTGCCCAGGCTCTGCCGCAATTTTATGAGGAACTCGATCGGCAAACCGTTGCCGATTCCTTACGGATTAGTCCAAATGAATTGTTTTCTGATTTGCCCATCCAAATTGTTTCTACAGGCTTGCGGGATATTTTGATTCCTGTCCGGAGCATGGATGTTCTGGAACAAATTTACCCTGATTTTGATCAAATTAAAGACATCAGCAAAAAATATAATGTCATCGGTTATCATCTATTCACTTTGGATACGCCAACTGATGCCATTGCCCGCTGCAGAAACTTTGCTCCTTTGTATGATATTCCAGAAGAGAGTGCCACGGGGACCTCTAATGGAGCGCTAACCTGCTACTTATATAAACACGGAAAAATTACATCGGCTCAAGCTGCTCAGCTCATTTTTGAACAGGGCTATACGATGAATTCCCCTTCAGAAATTCGGGCAAATCTGTCGGTGAACGAAGCAGGGAACATAATGAAGATAGAAGTCGGAGGCACGGCCTCTAACATACAGGTTCGAGAAGTAAAGATCTAAGAGATGAACTATACTAGAAGTCGCGAGCTGGAGAAAAAATAAGCAGCCGTTTCCCGCCGAAAAGCCAGGAAACGGCTGCTGTATCAAAGTGTCTATTCGGCTGTATTATGCCTCCACCGCATATTGCTTGCCTTCTTTACGCTTCTTCGCGTATTCGGCGGTTGCAGTAAACAGGACGTCGGAGGAGGAATTCAGCGCTGTTTCAAAAGAGTCCTGCAGGACCCCGATGATGAATCCTACGCCAACCACCTGGATCGCAATCTCGTTCGGGATACCGAACAGGCTGCATGCCAGCGGAATGAGTAAAAGTGAACCGCCAGCCACACCTGAAGCGCCAGCCGCAGATATAGCGGATACTACGGAAAGAATGAGCGCCGTGCCAAAATCTACTTCAATACCCAGCGTATGCACCGTTGCGAGCGTTAAGACAGAAATCGTCACTGCCGCGCCTGCCATATTGATCGTAGCCCCCAATGGAATGGATACTGCATACGTGTCCGGGTCCAGCTTCAGCTTTTCGCATAATTTCATGTTGATAGGAATGTTTGCTGCTGAACTTCGTGTGAAAAAGGCGGTAATCCCGCTTTCTTTCAGGCAACTGAACACAAGCGGATAAGGATTTCTGCGAATAGTCAGGTAGACGATAAGCGGATTAACTACAAGCGCTATAAACAGCATACATCCAATGAGTATAAGCAGCAATTTGCCGTAATCGAGCAAGGAGGACAGCCCGTTGGTTGTAATGGAATCAAAAACAAGCCCCATGATACCCAGCGGTGCAAAATGGATGACCCACTTGACGATGTGGGATACAGCGTCTGAAAAGTTAACAAGCAAGGTTTTTGTGCTGTCATGGGCATTTCTTAACACAACACCAAGCACGACCGCCCAAGCCAGAATACCGATATAATTGCCAGTCATCAGGGCATTTACCGGATTATCCACCACATTAAACAGCAAAGCTTTAAGCACTTCTACAATTCCGTCAGGTGGAGTCAGGTCTTCAGAACCCTTGACGAGCGATAAGGTTACTGGGAATATAAAGCTTGCAATTACGGCGATCAGTCCCGCCAGAAATGTGCTCAAACCATAAAGGACAAGGATCGATTTCATATTCGTTTGCTGGCCTTTTTTGTGATGCGAGATGGCGGACATGACGATGAGCAGAACCAGCAGGGGCGCAACCGCCTTTAAGGCGGATACAAACAGAGAACCAAAAATGCTGATGCCTGTTGCCTGAGGAACGCTTAAAGCCAGAATGATCCCCACTATAATCCCCACTAGTATTCGTTTGACCAAGCTCACTTGGTTCCACTTGAGCAGCAATGATTTCATGATTTCCCTCCGATACAAAATTATGAAATAAAACTTGGCCCAGCGCCATTTCGTAACAAGGCAAGTTAGTTAGATGTTAGTTTACCATGAAAAATATCGATTGTGTATAATTTCATAAATTCTCGGAATTTCCCTGTGTTAAATTTTGCACGACCCGGTAACCGTTTTTTTGAATTGTAATACAATTGGAAAGGGATTAGATACGAAAGACTTATATGTGAAAGATCGATTAAATAGGTCTATATACCTCTATAACGGAATTTTTTAGTATAAAAGTATTGTTTTTTGTGGTAAAGTAGGTTGTCGGCTGTGATTTCCACATTCAGGAATGAACTGCAGATCATAGACTTATCAAATGAAAACGGAGTGAAGAGGTTATGAAGTACAGGAAAATGCTGATTTGGTTCATTCTTGCGATTTTCTTGGTGGGCAGTCTGGAGCTTCCCGCAGGAATTGCAAAAGCTGAAGTGGCTACATTAGTCACGAAAAAAATGAAGGATTATCTGGAATTCCCCGATACACATGAAATGATGGAAGGCGACTTCATGATCTATGTCCTTCCGGATGGCGATGGACAGTCGCGTGTCTTTAAATTCGAGACGAACAATAGAATTACGCCCGAAAACAAGCTTCGTTTGTATAACAACGGAACCGAAGTTGATCCAACGAAGTTTAAAGTTGACTATACCAACTACACCATAACGCTGGATGAAGCACCCTACTCCGGAGCGGAGCTTTATTTTACATACTTGATTTTTCCAAATTTTGAATGGAAAACATCTCTCTCAAACGTAGAACATATCGGAATTTTCCTTGGTAAGTGGGAGGGTTCAACACGAGTCTTTCATTTAGCGACAAACCATGTTTTGAATTCGAGTGAAAATGTCGTTTTAGAGATAGGTAGTTTTACAAAAGTTCCTGCATCCAGTTTTACTTTTAATCACAAAACGGGCACCATAACGATATCGGAAAAATACGATGCCCTGGTACCTGGCTCGAAAATTTACTTTTACTTCCCTGTTAGCTCTATTATCAGTACGCAAACGCCTGCAGGGGAAGTAGAAGAAATTCCAACGCCCACAGAAGAAACGGGAGGCCCCCAAGAGCCTGTCGATCAAACAGGGAATACCGGTGAAGGAGAAAATCAAGGGTCTACGGATGAAACAGAGGATACTCCGGCATCTGACGTTGAAGTAGAGGAAACGGATACATTTGTTGACGAACAAGACGATCCTCAGACATCTCCCGATGAAACAACGGAGGATACTGCACCTGCTGAATCTGAATCTCCTGAGCATGAGGAAGAAGTAGAATTTAACGTGCCTGTTGGTGAGAAATACCCGGGCCGTATTACGCTCAAGTCGAATTTTACGTTTACCGTCAGTATTAAAGCTTCGGCGTTCCGGCCGACCTACATTTCCTATCTGATCATCAAGAATGCAAAAGGCAATGTAGTGAAACGAATCCGAATCAACACAAGCTCATCTACAACCTATTCCATGAAACAGCTTGGACTGCCTTCAGGCGGATATTACTTTTATTTGAAAACGATCAACCAGTCAGGCGGCCTGGCGGCATCCATTCCGCAATTTGTGCCCATCAACAACGAATCCTCACTGATTCAAGTGCTTATTGAAGGGCAGAGACAAGCTTATGTGCAGCCGCCTGTTAAAGTAAAGGGAAGTGTGCTTGTTCCGTTCCGGGCTCTTTTTGAAGCGCTTGGTGCAAAGGTCAAGTGGGACGGTGCCACCAAAACGATCACGGCAACCAAAGGCGGGACCACCCTTAAACTAACGATTGGCTCCAAGGTCGCATACGTAAACGGCAAGGCTATTAAATTAAGTGCAGCACCACAACTGATCAATGGTGTAACGATGGTGCCAATTCGATTCATTGGCGAGGCGTTTGGCGGAATGGTAGAGTGGAACAATGCTTATAGCTCGGTGATTATTTTCCAAAATGAACCTTCCATTCCTACAACAGAGGAAAGCGAGCGGGCAGAAGAAACGGATTCGTCCGGTTCCTCACCTATTTTCGAGAACATATCACAAAGCATTAACAGCTCCTCCGATATTGTGTTTGTCATTGATGTAACAGGCAGTATGGGAGAGGCGCTGGATTATGTAAAAGAAACGGTGAAAAGCTTTGCCGCTTCAGTGCCGTCTGGCTCCAATTTTGCCATCGTTGCTTACCGGGATATTAATCATGTGACTTCTTCTCATAAAGATCTGCAGTTTTTTGAGTTCACGGGTGACAAAAATGTGCTGAGGGCTAACCTGGCGGCACTGAAGGATTCCGGCGGCGGGGATACGGCAGAATCCGGCCTGGAAGCCATTCATATGGCGGTGGACAAGCTGTCGGGCAACAAGAATGCCAAAAGAATTATTTTTGTAACAGATGCCCCTGTTCACGACAAAGGCACCTCCCGAGGAAAAAGCAGCTATTCCATTGAGCAGATTACAGATGAACTGAAAAAGGAAAATGTTGCTCTTGATGCCATCGCTCCAACAAGCGGAGCTGCCTACAAACAAATGACTCGGCTTGTTGATGCCGGCAAGGGCAAGCTGTACGATATTGAGGATGCTTCCGTGTTGCAGATCAAAAAGTAAGCTTTTGTACTGCCTACATCAATATGGCTTATTTCAAGCTCAAAAGAAAAAGGAATATTTTGCTGGTTGTCATTGAAGAGTGTAAGGTTCTCCCTTATAATCAAAGCGTGGTCCTAGAATTTGTAATCAATGGGGGAAGAGACAATGTTAGTAGGTAAAGGCGCAGTACGTGAAATGTCGAACGATATCGACAAAGTTGTAAGAGAGATTGACCAGATTACTCAGTCCAAAATTGACCGTGTGTCCGATAAAATTGATTCTGAGCTGAATTCTTGTGGTCGTGAGTTAACGAATGCAGCGACTACATTGTCTCAAATCAAGCCTCTTATCGATCGACTGGTTGCGCAAGTTGGACAAAATGCACCAGATCATGTGCAAGTTCTTGTAACATCTATCGCACAGGAAGTCATGTCCAAAGTGATTGCTGCAAGCGGAAACATTGATGAGGTTCAGAAGAATATTAAGGATGTCGACAAATTAACCAACGAAATCGACAGCTTGACTGATGAAATTGACAAGCTGACCAATAAAATCGACGAAATCACCGACAAATATCAGAAATAATAAGGAGGCCTGTCTTCATGAGTGACTATACACCGCCTGTAGGACAGCCCAATTATATATCCGGATGGGGAAACAATCAGGCGAAAGAAACAGCTTCCAAGATTGATCACATCGCGGATAAAGCCAAATTTGGCATCGAAATGCTGGGATCGGGTCTGATCGGCATTGATGCCATTGAGAAAGAGTTAATTGAACTCTCGCATGCTCCCAACCCGCCTACTCAAGAACAAATCAGAGCGATTGCTCATCGTCTTGATGCTCACCAGAAGCAGTTTCAACAAGCTCTGGACCGCATCAAAGATATGATGACAGATATCGACAGGGAGACAGATTCGATCCAAAAGCCGCGTACAAGCTGGTAAACAAAAAAAGCCGTGAATCATGCGTTTAATGGTTCCCGGCTTTTTCCGTTCATCTACAGCTAGATAACACCCAGCATTCATGTGGAAAAGCATTTTATAGATCCATGAAATTCACCGTTCGAATATCCTAGTGGCCCCTTCCTTGCGGAGCCAGCTGCTCTTCTGCTAAGAAAATGATGGCTTAAGTCAATGAGTGCTTTCTTTACAGTGTTCTTGAAAAGAATTTGTGCGTGTTATAATGGGTTTAGTATTAAAATATCGGAGGGATACATGAATGCTCCCACAAAAAATTGACCGTCAAACAGCCAACGCTATTAAATCTTTACTTCAGAAACATAATATAAATTTTGCTCGTGTGCTCATTGATCTAGATAAGCAAACTGTAGTAGCCCAAGAGGAAGATTATTCTGTCGATGATCTTCTTGAGGCAGCAGGGAGCTTGTCACCAGAACGAGGTATGGAGATTCTTGAGGAAGTTAACCAAGCACGTGGAGAATGGAATTCATAACCGCGCATGGACACACGCGACTTTAGTCGTGTGAGGAATTGTGCTCGGCATAAGGGCTACCACTGGTAGCTCGAAAGCCGAGAGGTCCATGCTTCCTCCTTTCGTCATGAGAATTTAACATGGTGTGCTATATTGAATGTAGTGAAAAGAGGTGAATCCGATATCCACCATTACAGCAAAAATCCAAATCGATGTCCCGCATGAACATAAGGAGATGCTCATCAAGACCATCCATACCTAC
>NZ_JBHIRY010000041.1:0-39605 GCF_042138635.1 Paenibacillus medicaginis
CGGCAGACGGCAAAACGACCCGCTACTACTATGACGAAGAAGCGAAGCTGATGGCCGAAGCGGACGTCACAGGCGGCGCCCCAACGCTGACGTATGTATACATCTACGATCTGTCCGGCCAAATCTGGGCAAGACAGGACAAGGGCACCGGCGCGCTGCAGTACTATCAACTCAACGGCCACGGCGATGTAGTAGGCCTGAACGACAGCGAAGGTAATGTGCTGAACAGCTACAGCTACGACATCTGGGGCGGACCACTCACGGCGCAGGAGACCGTGCCAAACGTGCTACGCTACTCCGGCGAGTACTGGGATGATACGACAGGCCTGCAATACCTGCGCGCCCGCTGGTACGACCCGGGTGTAGGCCGCTTCATGGGCGAGGATACGTATCAGGGAGAGGTAACCGATCCGCTAAGTTTGAACTTGTATACGTATGTGCATAATAATCCGTTGATTTATTCTGATCCAATGGGACATAAGGTTGTGTTTAACCAGAATCAGTTTGATTACTTGAATCAATTGCGTAGTAATGGTAATGGAGGTCAAAAAAAATGGGCGCAACAACAGTTAGATGATGGAATGGCATATACTGAAACGAAGACTGGTCTAACAGTTTCAGGTTGCTTTGATTGCGCTTCCGAAGATTTCAGCCCTATTTACGATGTTTTAGGTGGAGTTGCAGGAATCTCCAAGTTAGCCGTAAAAACTGCTGCTAAGAAGGTCGCTAAGGAAGTTACGCAAGCGGCAGTGAAAAACTCAGGTCAAAAACTCTTTTGGGGAAAATGGAGTGACTATGATAAGGTAAATATAGAAGGAAAAACTTTTTCAATTGTAGGGAATAGGCTATACACTCGTCACGCAGTTGATCGAATGCAACCAAGTGGAATGAAGTATACGAGCGAAACTGCGGGAGGTAAAGTAGGTGCTTCCCGAATCATAAGTTCAGAGAGCTGGGACTTTGGTCGAAGTGTGTCGCCCCAATATGTGGAGGATGTAATACGTTCTTCAAAACCGATCGCACAACTTAATGGAACAATTCTATATAAATCTGGTTCAGTAGAAGTGTATACGAATCAGGCTGGAGCAGTGATTACGATTATTACTAAGTGATAAGGGGAAATTTCATGGAAGAATTAATGAGCGCTTGTCAAAAATTCCTTGATGGTTCTTATAAAATAGAAGATTTTACTCGGTTCTTGTCGTGGGTGGGAGTTCCAAGTGAGTTCATCGAAATAGTAAATGAGACTGAGCAGAATTTAGAGAGGATCATGGTTACAGAGTTTGAAGAAAACTGGTATCAAGAAGGTTCCAAAGTTGTATTGGAGCTTCTAAAAGTAATTAGTTAAACTTAAACATATTTAACACTTCTTGAACGTTTTCGTAGGGACACCTCTTTCAAAACTATGTTCTACTGCCTGTCAACAAAAGAAGAATATCATGGCAATGGGGGATTAGTGATTCTCTGAAGGCCACATGCAAGTGTAACAACTCCATGTGGTCTTTTTGTCTTTATTGGGTAGAGCCCAATCCGCCCAATGCCAAATGGATCTATTATTCAATCAATAACAAATTTTAAATTACGTGTTAGGTTTTTTAATATTATACAGAGTCTCTTTCGGGTAATATAAGGTTAATATGGTCGGCTACGACGATCCGCTAATCGGGTAGCAAGCGAAATGGCGGCGGAGGAAAGTAAAATCTATAACTACGACGCCAACGGCAACCGCGACAAGATGGGCAGCGGCAAAATCTTCGGCATGAAAAACGCTGAGTATACCTACGACTCCGTCAACCGCTTGACCAAAGTAAGCAGTGAAGGCAAAGAAGTTACGTACTCGTATAACGGAGACGGTCTGCTGTATAAACGTACAGCTGACGGCTGTTTATTGCATACTAAAATGCTTAGTTTTGCAGCAATTGCTCATGCATCCAAAAGTGATTGGTTTGACGTGGAGAGATAGGCATGAGTCTCCAACACAATTGACTTTAACGCTACTCAATAATCGTTATACTATTGAGGTATGAAAACGGGTATGATACAGTAAAAATAGAAATAAGGACGGTCTGCCAACCGTCCCCAGTACAACATCTTGAGTGGGAATCCCTCCAAGATCAAGCGTGCTTGAAAGTGACCCTCACTGGTGGCAACCTAGAGTTGGGTCACTTTCGTTTATCGATGTAAGTTAACAACGCTAACAGGAAGATCCCGAAGGTTAGAACTTCACCAAACGAAGTGAATTCGCACGACCTCCTTTCGGAGGGTGCGCCCACTCAAGGTGTATTGTACAAGCCAAATTATAACGTTGAAGGGCTCTCATTACGAGGGTCCTTTTTATTGTGGTGAAAGTTCCGCATCGGCTTTCTATAACCATTTCGAGGTGGAATCCAACTGCCGGATTCGCAGGGGTATTTGGCTTTCCGCAATATGAATGATCACATAAATCAGTACGAACATAAAATTTCGAAATTTAGACAAAAGTATATACAAATATTTTTAATGTCTAGACAAATAAAAAAGATGGGTTTATAATTTCTCCTGTAAACGTTTTCTGCTAATTCATATTTTAAGCTTGAAAGGATGGAGAACCGTTATGAAGAGAATTTTACTTGCGTGCAGCTCCGGTATGTCTACAAGTATGCTGGTTACCAAAATGCAGGAGCATGCCAAGTCGATCGGAGATGAGGCCGAAATCTGGGCGGTTGGTCAAGATCAGGCATCGGAAGATATGGCCAAGGCTGATGCGGTACTGATTGGCCCCCAAATGAGCTTTCTGAAAGGTCAACTGGAGAAAGAGGCTGCTCAGTATGGTATTCATGTGGAAGTAATAGATATGATGGCCTATGGAATGGTTGACGGCAAGAAGGCATATGAACAGGCTCTGAAATTGGTGGAACGCAAAAATGGATAAGGTGAATATTGCCGATTTAACGGAGGAGCAAATCAGCTTCCAGCTTATTTTTCATAGTGGAAGTGCCCGGAGTAAAGTCATTCAGGCTCTGACCGAATACCGTAATGGGAACGTGGAGGGTGCGGATGAACTGCTCAAGCAGGCGAAGCAGGATTTGCGGGCTGCGCATGACATCCATTTTCAGATGGTCAAGAAGGAAGCCGAGGGAACTCCAACTTCTTTGACACTGCTGTTGATGCATGCGGAGGATCATCTGATGTCCACGGTTACCATGAAGGATCTGGTCCATGAGCTGTTGGAGCTGTTTAAATCGAGGAATTTGTAAGCTGATCTTTGAAATGGCTTACACGGAAGTGTGAGCTGATTTTTCGCTGAGATGGCTTTTTGAGGATTCATTTCAATGCTGACACCTATTTGGATGCAAAAAAGCGTCTCCTTGTCCGGGTCCTGCAATAAGGACCCATCACTGGCGAGTGAATTTAGGAGAGCGCTTATTACCGAGTATAGTCAATTGCAGCAGCAGAATCAAATCCTCACTACAAGCTAAGCGTTGGATGACCGGTGCTTAAGAGAAAGGCAAATTAGTTTCGGTGGGAGGAATAGAAGTTGTTTGAGAAATTAAGCCAGATATTAATACCTATTGCTGGTAGATTGAACAATAACCGTTATCTTTCTGTGTTGCGGGATGCGTTTATGCTGTCATTTCCGTTAACTGTATTTGGATCTATTATCGTCGTTATTATCAATCTTCCGTTCTTGAATGATTGGATGGGAGCAGACAACCTGGCGAGACTTCAGGAGCTGCTGAACATTGCGCCCAATGCAACCCTTAATATTATGACCGTGTTCGTTGTGGTTGGGATTGGATATTATCTATCGCGAAGCTATAAGGTGGAGCCTATATTTGGCGGCATGATTGCATTGGCTTGCTTCCTGATGCTGACCCCGTTCATATTGACTCAGGACGGCGGGACGACCATTGCTGATGTTATTCCCAAGGAGCGTCTTGGAGCCAAAGGCATGTTCCTCGGCATGATTGTGGCATTTATTGCGGGAGAAATTTACCGTAAGGTCACACAGCGTAATATTGTGATTAAAATGCCTCCAGGTGTTCCGCCGGCAGTAGCCAAGTCGTTTGCAGCTTTGCTGCCTGCGTGTATCACACTGGGTATATTCCTGGTCATTAACGTAATTGTTAATGTCACGTTCCACAACAACTTGCATGATTTGATTTACAAGGCCATTCAGGCTCCGCTGGTACATCTGGGCAGCGGCATTATTCCTACATTAATAGCTATATTCCTGATCCAGATTCTGTGGTTCTTTGGGCTTCATGGTCAAATTATTGTGAACTCGGTGATGGACCCCATTTGGAATACGCTGTCGCTTGAGAACTATGAAGCGTACTCGCAAGGTGCAGAAATGCCGCATATTATCACGAAGCAATTCGTTGACATTTATACCGTAGGCATCGGGGGTACAGGAATGACCCTGACGGTGGTGCTCACGATTCTGTTTTTCCTGAAGAGCAAGCAGTTGAAGCAGGTCAGTAAGTTGGCTGTCGGTCCAGGCCTCTTTAATGTTAACGAGCCTGTCATCTTCGGGCTGCCGATTGTCATGAATCCGCTTATTATTGTCCCATGGGTGGTTGCACCAATGGTTGTTACTTTAATCACTTATTTTGCCATGTATACCGGGATTGTTCCGCCACCAAACGGGATTCAGGTCCCTTGGACCATGCCATTGTTCTTTAGCGGCATGATGGGAACGGGCTCCCTCAGAGGGGGATTATTGCAGCTGTTCAATATGGCCGTCGTTTTTGTCATCTGGTTCCCGTTCCTGAAATTTATTGACCGGATGAATGTTCGTAAAGAGCAGGAAGAGGAAATTAGCGCTTCCACCAAGGAGCAAACGGTGGGAATGTAACACATAGCAGGCAGTACAGCATTATTGATGTGGCAGATAAAGAAGGGAGCAGGACAATGAATCATACTGAAGCAAAAGAGACGGTGCAGAAAGAGATCAAATATCCGTTTCCAACCGATTTCTGGTGGGGCTCCTCGGCCTCCGCTACACAGACCGAAGGTACGGTGGAGGGAGACGGGAAAGGTCCGAATATATGGGACTATTGGTTTGAACAAGAGCCCAACCGTTTCTATGACGGTGTAGGTCCTGCCAAGACCTCCGGATTCTATACCCGTTATAAAGAAGATATTGCGCTCATGAAGGAAATGGGCCACAATTCATTTCGTTTCTCTATATCCTGGTCACGTCTGATTCCGGCGGGGACAGGGGCGGTGAACCAGAAAGCTGTGGAATTCTATAATGCGGTCATTGATGAGTTAAGGCAGGCCGGTATTGAGCCGTTCGTGAATATGTATCATTTTGATTTGCCCATGGCATTGCAGGAGCATGGAGGCTGGGTGAATCGGGAGACGGTTGAGGCTTATGTGAAATATGCCAATACCTGCTTTGAGCTCTTCGGTGATCGTGTAGCCAAATGGTTCACCCATAACGAGCCTATCGTTCCTGTGGAGGGCGGTTATCTGTATGATTTCCATTATCCGAATGAACTGGATTTTGGCAAAGCGGTTCAGGTGGCGTATCATACCGTGTTATCGAGCGCAAGCGCGATTCAGTCCTACCGGGAAAAAGGCTATAACGGCAAAATCGGAATCATCCTGAATCTGACTCCGACCTATCCACGCAGCCAGCATCCGGCAGACCTTCGTGCAGCCGAGATCTGTGATGCATTTTTCAACCGGTCTTTTTTAGACCCGTCTGTGACAGGGGAGTTCAACCCTGTGCTCGTCGAGCTGCTGACCAAAGATGGATATTTGCCATCCATGCTGGACGGGGATCGGGAAATGATACGTCAGGGTACCGTTGATTTATTGGGCATTAACTACTATCAGCCACGCAGAGTCAAGGCAAGAGAAAGCTTGCCTAACCCGGATGCCCCATTTGTGCCTGAGCATTATTTCGACTATTATGTCATGCCTGGCCGCAAGATGAATGAGATGCGGGGCTGGGAGATTTACGAGAAAGGCATTTATGACATCCTGACGAATGTACGGCTGAATTACGGCAACATTGAATGCTTTATTTCTGAAAATGGTATGGGTGTGCAGGGGGAAGAGAAGTTCAGGAATGAGCAGGGCATGATCTGTGACAGCTATCGCATAGATTTTATTCGTGAGCATTTAAAATGGGTGCAGCGAGCGATTTCCGAGGGCTCTAATGTGAAGGGTTATCATCTATGGACATTCATGGATAACTGGTCCTGGGCGAATGCTTATAAAAACCGCTACGGCTTTGTGTCTGTGGATCTTGCGAATGATGGGCAAAGATCCGTTAAGCAAAGCGGATACTGGTTCAAACAGGTGATTGAACAAAACGGATTTTAAGATGGTCCTTTGGGCCATCTTTTTTTAAAGTATCGCCGATCAAGCTGTTTGCTGGTGAGAAAGTGTATTGTTTTGTATACTTACTTATACTATTTGTGAGCTGACTTTTTCTGCAGACCATCCCGTACAACAATATCTAATACAGGTGATCATAAAGATGAATAAATATGAACGAATTGCCCGAGAGGTCAAAGAGCGGATCATGAATAAAACATATAGCAGTGACCAGCCTATACCTGACGAAATCTCACTGGCGAGTGAGTTTCAGGTGAGCCGAATGACCATGAAGAAAGCTTTGGATACGCTGGTCAGCGAGGGGCTGTTGATTCGTAAAAGAGGACACGGCACCTTTATCGTCAAGTCAGCCTACAATTCTCCTGTAAACGTCGTTGTGAATGAAATGCTCGGATTGACCAACCTGCTGCGCGGGAAGGAAATCAAAAACAAAATTATTGCTTTTGATGTTCAGTTTCCCACGGAGGAAGCAGCCAGTCATTTATTTATTGATCCTAAATCACCTGTATACCATATGATTCGTCTGCGTATCGTGGAAGGCGAGCCTTATGTGATGGAAAAAACGTACATGCCTGTCAATCTGATCAGCGGTCTTACGGAAGAAGTGCTTTACGGTTCCATTTACAAGCATATCAAAGAGGAATTAGGCCTTAATATCGTCGGTTCACATCGTACCATTCGCGCGTCCAAAGCTACAAAAATGGATCAGGAGCACCTGATCTGTGCGGCAGATGATCCCATATTGGAGATTGAGCAGGTGGGTTTCCTGGACACGGGTATTCCTTTTGAATATTCCTTCTCACGTCATCGATACGATAAATTTGTATTTACTACCGTGAACCGGATGCGTTAAGTCACGGTAACAACAACCCCTTGTGTTCGAATTCTTCGTTGCCTTGTACTTCTTGATGGTATGGGATTTTAGCCAGAAGTTCTCCCCCTCGGGGGGGAGATTCTTGTGGGAGTCGCTGAACCGGCTTCTTAACCTCTATATCACCTGCTGCTCTTCTCCTCCAAACGATTTTCCCCATACAGCTCATTCAGGTGCTCAATGTGAGCCACTCCCCAGTCATTCATAGCCTTAAGAACAGTATGCATACCCCGCCCGTATTCCGTAATGGAATATTCAACCTTTGGCGGCACCTGCTGATACACCTCGCGGTGAACGATATCGTGATACTCCAATTCTCTTAGCTGCTGGGTCAGCATTTTTTTGGTGATATCCGGGATTGCTTTTTGCAGCTCGCTAAATCTCATCGTGCCATCTTCAAAAAGGCGGAGCAGAATGACAGGCTTCCATTTCCCGACCAGAATGTCCAACGACGTTTCGAATTTGCAATAAGTGTCCATGAATAACCCTCCAAATCCGCAACCTGCGTAAGGTTACTTTTTTCATACTATGTTTAATTAAAGTAACTACTTCCTGGGAAAATTTCTATGGTTTATTATGCACCTTAGAAGTCGATAGATTCAAGAGGGGGAGCTGGCAAAAATTTATGAATATCACATTATGGATTGTACAAGGACTTCTGGCATTTGGCTTTATTTATTCCGGTTGGATGAAGGCATTTCAGCACGAGAAAGCAAAAGTGTCCTGGCATTGGGTGAACGATGTTCCGAAAGGGCTTGTTTCCTTTATTGGGATCGTGGAATTGCTTGGGGTGCTTGGCTTGATTTTGCCGCAAGCGTTGAATATCGCGCCTGTGTTGACGCCACTTGCGGCAGCAGGGCTTGCCGTAGTCGTTCTCCTTGGAACCTTGTTCCATGTACAGCGTAAGGAATATCGGGACATTGGTGTGAACATTGTTTTCCTGGTGTTGGCCTTGATTGTTGCGATTGGCTGTTTCTAAGCTGAAGGAACCAAAAGGTCGAGTTTTGGTTTCCTTGTTGAATTGGAAAAATACGACTATAATTTTACGAACAACAGGGGAGGGGTTATTGATGTTATCGATTCCAATACAGCCATTCAAAATGGTTTTTGGATGGGAAAATGATAACGGCCTTGGAGAAATGCTGATTCAGCAAATTATCAGGGGAGAGAAAACGGCCACCTGTGCCCCCAAGTCGGAATATTCCCCTGAGGAGCTGCGGCAGACCTATGAGCCGGTCGGGCAGCTTATGACGGTTTATGATAAGCATGACCAGCCGCGCTGCAATGTAAAACTGATTGAGGTGTTTGAAACGACGTTTGGCAATCCGGATTCGCGGCTTGTGCGCGGAGAAGGGAACGGCGATAACACTGCACAATTTCAGGCGGATCACCGGTTGGCATGGCAAAATCTGACCGAGGCAGGCATGGAGCTGAACGATGATACAATTCTGGTGGTCGAATTATTTGAGCTTGTGCAAGCTTGACAAAAAAATAACGCTCCTCTCCGCTAGGAGATGGAGCGTTATTTGGTATGGGCCTCTTCCTTGGCCGATATATCGTACACAACCTCGCTCAGCTTCACATGTCTAAGCTCCTCTTCCATCGCTCTTTGCGCGTTGGAGAATACGGGCACGATGGAGGACTGGATATTGCGTCCGACAGGGCAATCCGGGTTTGGCGTTTCATGTACGGAGAAGAGCGCATCTTCCTCCACGACATTGACCGCACGGTACACGTCGAGCAGGGTGATGTCGTCTATGCTGTGCAGCAGCTTGGCTCCTGCCACGCCGGCTTTGACCTCCACGAGTCCGGCCTTGTTCAGCATGCCGATGATACGGCGGATGACCACCGGGTTGGTGTTCACACTGCTTGCTATAAATTCGGATGTATTTACACTCGTTTTATTGTACTCCAGCAGGGAGAGAATATGGATGGCTACGGCAAAACGGGTACTGATCATAGCTCACAGCTTCCTTTCGCGCAAAATAGTGCAGTACGGCTATTTTACCATAGTTTCGCGCCCAGTATAGCACCTATATTTATCCTGGGGGAAAAGCAAAAGCCCTCTTCATGCGCGGAACCTGAGCAGAACGAACCGTGTCCGGGAAGAGGGCGTGCTGCCCCATACAGCAGCTAAATGTTATTTCACTTCTTTTCTCCCACCACGGCAAAGCGCTCATTCACATGATTTGCCTGCTCGGCCTCATCCACGACGGCGATGGCAAAGTCCGCATAGCTGATGTAGCTGTCGCCTTGCGCGTTGAAGAACAGGTTGTCTTTGCCAGTCTGGTATGCTCCCGTTCTTGCTCCTTGGGCGTCAAAGAACGCCGCAGGGCTGACAAAGGTCCACTGAATGCCGCTTGAGCTCTGCAGATCCTGCAGATTTTGCCCCTGGTTGGAAGCCGTAGGGAGAAATTGCTTTGGAAAATCAGGCGTATCCATCAAACGAACGGATTTGGCTTCATCCACATACAGGCTGCCCGCTCCGCCAACGACGATCAGGCGGGTTTGCGGCGTTCCCTTGAGAGCGTTGATCAGCGCCCGGCCTGCTTCTACATGCAGATGCTCCTGGCCTGGAGGCGCTCCGAACGCATTGATGACGACGTCAAAAGTCTTAAGATCGTCTGCTGTCAGGCTGAAAACATCCTTTTCAAGAACTGACGTATTACTTACCTTCGAAGCGTCCCTGACGATGGCCGTCACTTCATGGCCTCTGTCCGCCGCCTCTTTAATGATCAAGCTTCCGGCTTTGCCGCTGGCACCGATAACTGCAATTTTCATTTTGTTAACCTCCTGGGATTTGAATGGTTTGCTGCATCACTCGTGTAATCTGTTCTTGTAACTATAATAGTTACAATATGTGAACATGTCAACAACATTTCCTGAAGAGACAGAGAATTTTTTTGGTGATCATTCACAATAATGATTTTTGTATCAAAAACGTATGCGAGGCATGTGTTATACTTTTCTGTAGACTTAATTTTTCGTATTGAGGTGTTCACATTTGAAAACTGTCGTGGTGATAGGTGGCGGAATTACAGGCCTGACGGCTATGTATACTTTGCAAAAGGCCATGAAGGAGCAGAATCTGCAGCTGAAGCTTATCCTTGTGGAAGCGGACGAGACGCTAGGCGGCAAAATCAGAACGATCCGCCAGGACGGTTTTATTATGGAGACCGGCGCGGATTCCATTGTGGCCCGTAAAAATGACCCCGGATTGATGGAAGAGCTGGGACTGTCCGGGGAGATTGTATACAATGCAACAGGCAGATCATTTATTTATTCGGACGGAAAACTAAAAAAGCTTCCTGCGGACGCAGTGTTCGGCATCCCCGTCAATCTGCAGGCGCTGGCTGAAAGCGAACTGATCTCAGCGGAGGGCAAAGTGGCCGCGCTCAAGGATTATTACACTCCGAACGAGACGTTCACGGAGAATGACTCACTTGGGGCGTTTCTGGAGCATTTTCTGGGCGAGGAGCTTGTGCGTAAGCAGATTTCGCCGGTCATCTCCGGCGTATATTCAGGCGAGCTGGACAATTTGACGATAGCTTCTACCTTTCCTTTCCTGCTGGAATACAAAAATAAATACGGCAGCATTATGAAGGGTCTTGGCGAGAACAGGGAAAGGTTCCTGAGAGGGGACGGCCGCAAGTTTATTTCATTCCATGGCGGGGTATCCGACCTGATCGACAGGCTGGAAGCCCTGTTGGACGATGTGGAAATTTTGAAGAGCACGCAGGCACTCAGTGTAAAAAATACAGGTGGACGTTATGAAGTGGCCTTAGCGGGCGGGCGGAGTTTGGAAGCGGACTTTGTCGTGCTGAGCACGGTGCACACCTCCGCGCGTTCGCTGCTGCAGGATAAAGCGTTAAACGAGGATTTCGACAGGCTGAGCAGCCGTTCGCTGATCAGCGTGTATCTCGGCTATGATGTCCCGGATGAGCGGCTGCCGGAGGACGGCACGGGTTTTATTGCTGCTCAGGGCAGTGGTCTCATGTGTGATGCCAGCACCTGGACAAGCCGCAAATGGCAGCATACCTCCGCACAGCAGCGGCTCCTGATCCGGATGTTCTACAAAAGCTCTAATCCACATTTTTACAAGCTGCAACAGCTGACAGAGGAAGAGCTGATGAGCGTGGCCGTCAGTGATGTGGAGAAAAGCATCGGCATCACGGAAAGACCCGTGATCTGTGAAGTGACGAAATGGCGGGATTCCATCCCGAACTATCATCTCGGGCATCCGGACATTGTCCGGTCGCTGGAAAGCAAGCTGGCGGCAAGCCACCCCGGGGTCATGCTCGCGGGCTGCTCCTACTACGGGGTCGGCATTCCGGACTGTATAACGAACGGGATGCAGACGGGGCAAAAAATTATAGATGCATTAACGGATGGCTGAATGTGTACTTTGCCTGTCGGGTTGCACGGAGGAGGCCGTTTGGACCGAACATCGGTCCAATCAGTTTCTTCTTGCAATCCCAAAACAAATCACTTATTATGGACATTGTGGATCTGGAATATATTATTTCGGGAAAGGGGGGAGTTCGTTTGCAGTTCTCCAAAAGTACGGATTATGCCCTGCACGCTTTAATTCAATTGGGACTCTCGGAGCGCTGCCATAATGTCGGGATTATGAGACCTTCAAACGTAGCAAGCAGAGAACAAACAAGAAGTGATACACTTCTTGCGCTTTAATTATGGATATAATAGATCGTTTATATACTCATTTAAGAAATGAAACTCAACGGTTCCTTATCAATAGATAAGCTTGGAGGAGAAATTTTATGATCGATTTAAATAACTTGAAGCGTGGTCCGATTATGATGGCGCTAATCGTCGGTATGTTTGTGGCCGCTTTGAATGAAACGCTAATGGGAAATGCTTTCCCCGAACTCATGAAGTCGTTTGATGCGTCTGCGACAACGGTTCAGTGGCTTACCACCGCGTATTTGCTTGTGGTTGGCGTACTTGTTCCGGTGACAGCGGTATTGCAGCAATGGTTTACAACCCGGCAAATGTTTCTGTCGGCAATGAGCCTGTTCTTCGCTGGTACGCTTATTTCGGCGGTATCGCCGGCATTCGGCGTGCTGCTGACAGGGCGAATGATTCAAGCGATTGGCACCGGTATGCTGCTGCCTCTGATTATGAACATTATTATGACCATCTTTCCACCGGAAAAACGGGGAGGAGCCATGGGGATGTTAGGACTCGTCGTCATGTTCGCACCGGCGATCGGCCCGACGCTTTCGGGGTTGATTGTTGATGGGCTTTCATGGCGCTGGTTGTTCTACCTAGTGTTGCCGTTTGCGCTGCTATCCGTAATTGTAGGGGCCGCTGTCCTGAAGAATGTGTCGGAAGTGACCAAACCGCGAGTAGATATCCTATCCATTGTGTTGTCGACCATCGGCTTTGGCGGAATTGTCTATGGGTTCAGCAGTGCAGGTGAGCAAGGCTGGTCACAGCCGTTGGTAATCTGGACGATTGCCACAGGGGGCGTTGCCCTGGCCCTGTTCATCTGGCGGCAACTGCTGCTTAAAGAACCTGTCATGGATTTGCGAGCGTTCAGGTATCCCGTATTTGCGCTTGTTGCCGTACTGATGTTTGTGCTTTTGATGACGTTCTTCTCATCCGCGATCATGCTTCCTATGTTTATGCAAGGTGTGTTGATGATGACCGCCTTCACATCAGGCCTGGTTCTGTTGCCTGGGGGAATTCTGAATGGGCTTATGGCGCCAATCTCAGGCAAGCTTTTTGATAAATTCGGGCCTCGAGTGCTTGTCATTCCAGGACTTGCTATTGCCGTCGTTTCGTTGTGGTTATTTACCAGGTTTGGAGAAACGACAACGACCGGATTTCTTATCGCGGCACACATTACGCTGATGGTTGGCATTGCGTTAGTGATGATGCCTGTACAGACAGCGGGGCTTAACCAGTTGCCTCGCCATCTGCACCCGCACGGAACAGCAATCCTGAATACGCTGCAGCAGGTATCCGGCGCTATCGGTATTGCCCTCTACATTAGTATTATGTCGGGCGGGCAGAAGCAGTATTTGAGTAACGTGAGTGATCCGGCGTCTTCCGTTGAAATCACCAAGGGTCTGGCAGCAGGTATTAACAACGCTTTTTGGTTCGGCGTGATCATCGCACTCGTTGCGCTTGTGCTCGGTCTCTTCCTACGTAAAGAAAAAGCGCCAGAGCAGGGACAGCAGGAAGCCGAGTGATCCGCCATTGGCGCAGAGCATCATACAAATCAACAAGAATCGCATGAACATTTTATTATTGGAGGAATAGACAATGAGAATAGATGTATGGTCAGATTTCGGATGTCCCTTTTGCGTGATCGGAAAAACAAAACTTGAGCATGCGCTTGAGAAATTTGTAAATCGGGATCAAATTGAAGTGGTATACCGCAGCTTCCAACTCGACCCTCATGCGGAGAACAGAACATTAAGTCTCCAGCAGCTTGCTCTTGAAAAGAGCATGACTGTCGAGCAGTTGAAAGCCAAGCAGGCACAGGTGGCGGAAATGATTAAAAACGAAACGGGACTGAGCGCCAATTACGATCCCATAGTTATTTCCAATACATTTGATGCGCATCGTCTGGTGCATTTTGCAGCGAAGTCGGACAAAGGAACGGAGTTAACCGAACGAATCTTTCACGCCTATCTCTCCCAATCCTTAAATATTGCCGATCACAACGTGCTTGTTTCCTTGGGCAAAGAGGCCGGGCTTAACGAACAGGAAGTGGCCGATATGCTCAGTTCCGATGCTTATAAAGATGCGGTCAGGGCAGACATCGCCGCAGCCAGAGAACTAACGATTTCAAGCTTACCGGCATTTGTCTTTAATAACGAATATTTGATTTTAGGAGCTCAGTCAGAGGAAGTTTTTTCGAATATTTTAAACACGATTTTGGAAAAAGAAAGCAACCCCCTAACATCGGAAGTAGAGAATCAATCAGAAGGTGATCATAGCTGTACCGACGGGAGTTGCAATTTGTAATTGGCCTGAATCACTATTTTATTTTTTGAAAGTTCGTATCCTCTAATCGTAAAGTAAAGACCCTTTTATTAGTTGCCACAATTGTCTCTCCTTTTTGGTGATATCACTATTGTGACATACCCGTAGATTATTTTGACTTTGTTTATTCCATTTGAACGTGCTGAGAAAAGTTCAAAGCGACCAGTTGCACCAGCCCCGTCTATTTACTTGTAACCCTTTCAGCGATTATATCCTTTCGTGTGAGAACTTGAGGATATCATATAATCGCTTGATTGGGTTATTTTTCTATGAAGAACTTTTCACTGACGAGTTAAGGATGGAATTATTTTAATCGTCGAAGCACTTTTTTCGTGTATACGTAGTTTAAATTGAGTTTAAAAAGATGCGCTATCATGAGGTGTCTGAATTTGAAGTTGAGGGGGCATCAGCATGAGTACCGCGTATACGGAATTAACATGTAATGAATTACAGGAAAAGTTAAATAAAAGAGAGAGCGTGAAGATCATCGATGTTCGGGCAGCTAGAAGCTTTGAGCGTGGCCATATTAAAGGAGCAATCAATATCCCTTATTCATCGTGGTCGAAAACACCTAAGTTGTCGGCAGAAGAAGAGGTTGTGGTTATATGCTACGTTGGCATGATCAGCCCAAAGGCGGCAGAGCGATTAACTCACTCCCATAGTAAGGTGTACAACTTTAAAGGCGGTATGGCCCAGTGGCAAGGAGAAATTGAGACGGTGAGGGTCGGCAGTAAATGGAGTGTGGAGCGGAGCTATAATTTACTCTTAGGGTTTGTATTGCTCTTGACATTGCCAATATCATTCTTAAGTCCCTGGCTCGGAATCGGCTTTTCTTCATTTATTGGATTAGGGGTGATTCTCTTTGGTGTCACGAACAATAATATCATTACGAAAATTTTTCGCTCCTATGGTTGTAAGTAAAAAACAGCACAAGAAATGGAGAGACTTAATCGTTGGCGTAGATGAAAAGATTCCTTTAGCGGATGGACGCTTCATCAAGGGAATTCATTTTGACAATGCGGCGACTACGCCACCATTTAAGAGTGTTTTGAAGGCGATCACACAATTTGCACCATGGTATTCATCTGTAGGCCGAGGACAAGGTTACAAGTCGGTACGTTCAACAGAAATAGTGGAAGGAACACGTTTAAATGTATTACATTTTGTAGGTGGAAAGGATGATGAGCATACGGTTATTTTTACGAAAAATAGCACGGAGTCCGTGAATCTGCTTTCACATATCTTGCATCAAACGACAAATAAACGCTATATTCTAGCATCAGAAATGGAGCACATTTCGAATGACTTGCCTTGGCGTAATCACTTTGAGGTGGAATACATTGCGGTTAATAAAGAGGGCCAGATCAGTTTAGAAGATTTGAGAGTAAAGCTTAGGGCATTGCAGGGGCAAGTCGCATTAGTCTCTATAACGGGGGCTTCGAATGTGACTGGCAGCATCAATCCTGTTTATGCGGCGGCTGAACTAAGCCATCAGTATGGGGTCCAAATACATGTCGATGCTGCCCAGTTCATCCCGCATGAATCGATCCAAATGATGCGACTTAACCCCGCGGAGAATATTGACTTCCTTTCCTTTACAGGGCATAAACTGTACGCTCCCTTTGGAACGGCTGTTTTAATTGGCCGGCAAGGAGCATTACATGAAGCAGGGCCGCTGCTTAAAGGAGGGGGGACGGCACGTATTGCTTTGAAATCATTTGTTCAATGGAATGAGGCACCCGAAAGATTTGAGGGCGGAACGCCAAATGTGATGGGTATTGTAGCATTAAATGCAGCGATTCGTACATTGCAGCAGATTAATATGGAAACGATATTTGAATATGAGAAGGAAATCATGAATTATGCCCGTAACCGACTACGGACAATTGACGGTTTACACTTATTCAGTGCTTCGAACGACAATCTGCCGCAAGTGAGTTTGTTTTCGTTTACCATTGATGGGCTGCATCATCAGGATATTGCTCAGAGCCTGGCGACTGAGTTTGGCATTTCTGTTAGAAGCGGCTTTTTCTGTGCTTATTCCTATGTACAGAAGCTCTTGCAGTTGAGTGATAAGAGGATAGATGAAATAAGACAGGATGCCAGTATTCCTTCCCCGGGCTTAGTGCGAATCAGTTTAAGCTTCTACAATACATTTGCTGAAGTCGATCAATTGGCAGAAGCGTTACAACATATAGCTTGTAATAGGGAATACTATACGAAGAAGTATGAAGATGTACCCAAAGGAATATGTGGGAGAAGTATTTAAGTAGAAAGGTGAATATGTAATGGCAACGATATTGGTAGTAGATGATGATGCTTCTATTCGCGAAGTGGTCACGGTCCTTTTGAAGCAGGAATACTTTTCTGTGAGGGAGGCTTGTGATGGACAAGCAGCCTTGGATATAGCTGAGGGACATGAGATTGACATGGCCATTATTGATATTATGCTTCCGAAGGTGGACGGTTGGGAGCTTTGCAAGGAGTTTCGTCAGTTGTATGATTTCCCGATTTTAATGCTGACAGTAAAAGGGGAGTCCGTTCAGAAGTTAAAGGGGTTTAATCTGGGGGCAGATGACTATATGGTGAAGCCATTTGAACCTCTTGAACTATTAGTGAGGGTAAAAGCCTTACTGAGAAGATATCAAATCAACCAATCTCACAGGGTGCAAATAGGTGAGTTATTGATGAATAAGAACACCTATACGGTGACAGTGGGCGATAGCTCGCATACCCTGCCGTTAAAGGAGTTTCTTTTACTTTTTAAGTTGGCAGAGGCAGCAGGTCGGACGTATACGAGAGAGCAGTTAATTGAATCCATTTGGGGTATTCACTTCTCCGGTAATGACCGCACGTTGGATGTGCATATTAATCGGCTGCGGGAACGATTCAAACACCAATCCTACTTTCGCATCAAAACCATTCGGGGACTAGGATATCGATTAGAGGTTTTGATATGAGCTTATGGAAGCATTTTTTCATGATTGGGGTTTCTTTAATTGTGGTCGGTATGCTGGCTGGTTATCTGTCGTATGTGTTGACATCTTTTCTATTCGAACTATGGGGGGGCAACCTTTCAGGCTGGTTAACGGCATCGATAAACGGGCTGCTATGCTTCGTCTTGGCGAGCATGGTCATGAGTACGCTATTTATTTTATTTCGTCCCAAAAGAGATCGTTACTGGCAGCCGATTGTTGAAAGTATGAAACGGATTGGTAGTGGTGAGTATGACCGCGCCCATCTTGATGAGAAGCAGGTTAAAGGTTATTTCAGGAAACTATTGTCGAGGAATGTCAACCAAATGGCGGAGGAGCTTACCTTACGAGAAAAATTAAACCAGGAATTCATCTCGAATGTTTCTCATGAAATTCAGTCTCCACTAACCGCAATAAAAGGTTTTATACATGTATTGAGGAATCCTGAGCTAACGAGTGCAGAAAGAAATCATTATCTCGATATTATCGAAAAAGAAAGTAACCGACTGTCTAACTTAAGCACCAATATGCAGAAGCTGTCGTGGCTGGAAGAGATAGATACGGATTTAAAGAAGCATCGTGTTCGTTTAGATCAGCAAATTCGAGATGTTGTACTAGCAATGGAATATCATTGGAGTCGCAAAGACATTGAATTATCCGTTCAGTTGCAGGAGGTTAGGTGCCTAGCGAATGAAGAATTGTTAAGTCAGGTTTGGATGAATTTACTCGATAACGCAATTAAATTTACACCCAGTCATGGGCAAATTCAAATTAAACTAACAAATACACAAAGAGGACCAGTTGTGGAGATTAAAGATACGGGAATTGGTATGACCGAAGATGAGCAAATACGGATATTTGAACGATTTTATAAAAGTGACCGCTCGCGTAATCGACAGAAAAAAGGTAGCGGGTTGGGACTGTCTATTGTCCAAAAAATCGTAGAATTGCATCATGGGAAAATAGCTGTTGCAAGTGTACTTAATGAAGGTACGACGTTTACGGTTACTCTTACAAATGGAGAGGAAGCTGCACTATGAGAAGTAGAAAAGCTTTAATCATTACTTTATCTGTGATTGCTGTAATGTGGATTTTTCATACCGCATCTAAGAATTTTATCGTTGACCCCACCTTCTCGAAATTTCTTTCGAAGAAGGATATAAAACTTCCGAATATAGATCTATGGGTCATCATGATTCGACTGCACATTGTCTTGGCCATTGTTGCTTTGATTACCGGTCCCCTAGGTCTTTCGAAAAGGATTAGAACAAAGAGACCTTCTCTGCATCGCTGGAATGGTCGAATCTATGTCGTGTCGGTTATACTCAATGTCATTCCAGGTTATTATGTATCGTTTTATGCAAATGGGGGATTTTGGAGCGTCATTGGATTTTTAATCCTGAATACACTCTGGTTGCTTACGACGGTCAATGGATATCGTTTTATACGAAAAGGGCAAGTCAGACAGCATCGAATTTGGGTGCTGCGAAGCTTCTTTTTAACGTATGCCAATTTAACGATTTACATCATAGTGACGATTTTCCATAAAGGCGTTGGTCTTCAATATGGTTCGTCTTATACGTTAGCAGTTTGGTTGGCCTTCACGATAAATTTATTATTGGCTGAGCTAGTCATAAGAAAATCGAGCATCTAAGTCGGTTGGTCGCCTGTGCTGAAGTAACGGATTCAACCTCGCCTTGACGCCAATGTCAGGGATTTCGGCCATTAAATGTTCATGGTGAAGGATTGTTCTGTTTTGATTCTTAGGGAGTCGAGTTGTATAGATTACCTTGCTCCGTCGGTCCAGCGTATCGCATTGTTCTTTGTTGTGATGTATACTTTGTTTCGAGTTGATTTTCATCGTCATTATTACAAAGCAAAAATTATTAAAAGTGAGGTTTCCTTAGTGTGATATAGTGAGGCAAAGGATACACTTAAAATAAGTATGAAGTTCTTTACTGCAGGTTTCGATTAAATCATAAATTGGAAGAGGTAGCTGAAAATTATGACTAATCATGATAAAGTTTATAATTTGATTGTTGATAAGTCGCTTATATTATTTAATACGCAGGGAATCCATAAGACTTCGATACAGGACATAATGAGTGAGACGGGGTTGCCTAAAGGGAGCATTTATCGAAGATTTAAGGATAAAAATGATATTGTCTTGGCAGCTTATGAAAAAGCCGGATTGATTATTTGGTCTCATATTAATAATTCAGTTGAAAATAAAGCAACCACTTTAGAGAAGATATTGGCTATTTCAGAAATCTATTTAGATGCTGTCCATAACCCTCCTATTGAAGGAGGATGTCCATTATTAAATACAGCTGTTGAAAGTGACAGCACCTTTCCAGAATTGAAAACCATGACGTCTAAAGCTTTCAACAATATGACTATGTTTGTAGAAGCACTACTTAACGAAGGTATTGAATCTGGAGAATTTACTAATGAACTTGAACCACACTCTATGGCATCCCACCTTCTTGCTTCAATGGAAGGGGCTATTATGGCAAGCCGCCTTTCTTTAAGTAATGAGCATATTAAAAATAATTTGGACTTTACAAAAAGGCTGTTATTATCGTACTCCGTGTAGATGTTGAAAAGCAGTCATATTTGTAGAGGAAATTAGTTGATAAACATGTTATAATCAAAACGAACCGGACGGTCCGGTCCTAGGGAATGGATTTACTATCCGCAAGTGGCGCAAATGCTGTTCATGCTAGAGTTGTGGACGATGGAGATTTAATTACTGGTGCTGGAGTAACATCTGGCTTAGATCTTGCAATTTATGTTGTTGAAAGAGAGTTTGGTCCAAGGATCGCTCATGAAGTGGAATCTAACGCGCTGGCAAAAGCAGATAAAAGCCGCGATAACTTCTAATAAGAAGGAGAAGATTAAAATGAAACTATTCGTGGTAGGTGCAAACGGAGGCATAGGTAGGTTAATTGTTAGCCAAGCCCTATCTGATAATCATGAGGTGACTGCTTTTGTACGAAGAACGGATGGGCTTGATTTAAATCACTCCAATTTAAAGGTTGTAATAGGAAATATATTGGAAGATCAACATAAATTACAGAATGCTATGAGGGGACATGATGCGGTTATTTCTGCGTTAGGAAACGGATTGGTTATAAAGGGGACCGGAGGGAAGATTTTAAATCATGCAATGAGTTCGGTCGTACAAGCTATGAATGTTAATAGTATTAAACGATTATCGCTGTTGATGAGCTATGGCGCGGGTGAAACATTAAGCAATGCAAACATTTTTATTAAATTTCTTGGATATACCTTTTTCCGTAAAGATTTTGCAGATTTGAGCGCAGCAGAAAAAGTCGTAGTTGAGAGTAATCTTGAGTGGACTATTGCATATTTTGGATCTTTAACTGATGAAACCGATAAAAATAAATATATCGCTTCGTCTTCTCTAAAGACGCCTGCCAAATTGACGATTTCTCGTGCATGTGTTGCAGATTTTGTCCTCACCTCAGTTACTGATCGAAAGTTTGTTAAGCAACGTGCTGTGCTAAGTCGGTGGAACGGATGACCTTACTTCAAGGGAAAATTATTGTAGTGACTGGTGCAAGTTCAGGCGTAGGTGCTGCCGCGGCTAAAAAATTATTTGAATGCGGAGCTCAAGTTATACCGGTGGGGAGATCGATCCAACGAACGGAGAAGATAGCCAAGGAGTTAGGGGCCAAGCCATACACTGCTGACTTTACTGATTTAAACAGTGTAAGGAATCTAGCCAATCAACTTTTAAATGATTTTTCAAGAATTGATGTATTGGCGAATAATGCTGGAGGAATTCCTGTAGAGAGCGGATTAACCGTGGATTACAATGAACCTATTTTTCAAGTGAATACATTGTCTCCATTTCTACTTACTCTGATGTTAACCCCACATTTGAAAAAAAATGGACGGATCGTGAATACCTCCTCTCGTTCTCATAAAGGAGCGTCCATAAACAAGAGCGACTGGCAAAAGACGAATGGGTTACGGGCTCATGCGATTTATGCTCGAAGTAAACTTATTACTGGGATGTTGTTCAGGGAGTACCACAGACGATATTCAATTGAGTTTGCGGACTTTCACCCTGGACTCATCAGCTCTGATTTTGGTCGATATATGGGTTTTTACGCGAATATTTTAAAGGTAGTCTTTTCGCCATTCCTTGCAACACCAGAAAAGGGAGCAGAAACATTAGTTTATTTGGCAGAAACGAGTACTAAACTTAATGGCGATTATTATGTACGGAAACAAAAAGCACAAGGGAACAGGATGCTTGACGATCCTGCTTTATCAGCGTGGTTATGGGAAGAGTGCATGCAAAGAATAGGAAAACTTTTATGAATTACCTGACTTATGCGTTTGACTAGATTAACTGGTAATTGTGAGGATGATGTAATTATAGATACAGGATCTTCACATACTATAATTAGTCCTGAAATATTAGAGGAAATCGGTGTGACTTACGAAACAGAGGATTCAATATATGAAGCAAATGGGATCGGCGGAAGCACACATATAGATACAATTGAATATTGGATGGGATGGTTTCCCTTCGAAAGGAGGTGAAACCATGGAAGTGAAAGACCAAGTGTTGACGGCATTTGGTCTTTATTTATGAATATGATAGCTTTGAGAAATGGCGGTTACAAGTCTTTGTCGCGCAACAAGAACATAGTTTCTTTTCCGGTTAGATGGTGATTTAAACAGAATCGAGCTTTGGACCCAAAATAAAATGCTTGACAATGAATTCGAATAAAATCTATTATAGACTCGTAAAGTCTTTTATTGAGGGGGATAAATGAGAACATAAAATTCAAAAGCTAAAATGATCTATTCATTAGTAATCAGGGATATAAAGAAGCTTTAAAATCTATTTATTAGTTGAAGAGCGGAGAGATGTATGTGACAACAGCTGAATTAAAGCAAAGTGCAGTACAGAGCTATAAAGTCATACCTATTATGATTTCATTGTTGTTAAGCGGTTTTATCGGGATGTTTAGTGAGACGGCGCTAAATGTTGCATTAAGTGATTTGATGGGCCTATTTCATATTTCCGCCTCGACGGCACAATGGCTCACAACCGGTTATCTGTTGACACTCAGTGTTCTTGTACCGGTATCGGGCTTACTTTTACAGTGGTTCACGACCCGGCAGCTATTTATTGCTGCCCTGAGCTTTTCTATCTTGGGTACGCTTGTATCGGCGCTTGCACCCGGATTTGAGGTATTATTGATTGGACGTATCATACAAGCTGCAAGTATGGCACTTCTTCTTCCGCTAATATTTAATACCATTCTTCATATTTTTCCAGCAGAAAAAAGAGGGACAATCATTGGGATCCTTGGACTTGTTCTTGTAGTCGCACCTGCTGTTGGGCCATCGGTATCAGGTTTTTTGATTGATACTTTAGGCTGGCAGTGGATCTTCTGGCTGTCTATTCCATTTTTAGCCATTGCACTTTTATTCGGTTCTCTCCATTTGCAAAATGTATCCACTATTACTAAGCCCCAAATTGATATCTTGTCACTTATCGTATCTACATTTGGCTTTGGTGGAATCGTGTTTGCTTTCAGTAAAGTAGGTGAAGGCGATGGTGGTTGGGGAAGCACGGAAGTCATCATTTCTATGTCCATCGGCATACTTGCTTTGATTATTTTTATCATTCGTCAGCTGACGATGAGTCAGCCGATGTTGAATTTACGGGCTTTTAAGCATCCTATGTTTACTATTGGTACATTCATGTTGGTAGTCTGCATGATTATTTTGTTAACCACGATTATTGCATTACCTATGTATCTGATTCAAGGACTTGGTTTCAGCACTTTAAAGGCGGGGCTTGTCTTGTTGCCTGGAGGGATTTTACAAGCAGTGATGTCCCCGGTAATGGGGAAATTATTTGATAAATTTGGCCCAAAATTGATTGTACCTATGGGGTTGATTCTGACCTCCACGTCGCTTTGGTTCTTCACTGGTCTTAACACCTCGTCCCCTGTTGCTTTAATCGTTTTATTTCATTCTTTAATAATGATCAGTAATTGTATGGTGTGGACGTCGCAGGCGAATGGATTAAACCAGCTGCCTCCAGAACTATATCCTGATGGTAGTGCAATTATGAATACATTCCAACAATTGGCGGGGGCTGTAGGCACAGCTGTTGCGGTTAGCATCATGACAGCGGGGGTAAACAGTTTTATGAATGACGTCACAGACAAAACAGATCCCGTCAATGGCCCTTTATCCATAATTGCAGGCATTCAGCATAGCTTTGTATTCCCATTAATTGTTGCTATCTTAGGGTTGATTTTCGCTCTATTTATCAAGAGGGTTCATGTAACAAACGGCCTGGAGAAATAAGCAAAATCAGCATTAATCATTTCAAATTCGATTTATAACACTGTTAACGAAGGATGGTTAGTTTATGGAAGAAAAACTGCACCCTGAGCTTAAAGAATTGTTTTCCGTTTTACCGGAGGTCATTTATTCCCGCGAGAATTTAGGTGCGAAAAGAAAAGAGATGCACGAGATGTTTGCCGGCCTGGCTGCATCTCTGCCCGTTAATGATGAAGTTCTAACTTCAGAGAGGTATGTACCGGGAGCAGCAGGGGACCCGGATGTCCGGATCAAAATCTATGAACCAAAAGTGAAGGATGAAATTCTGCCAGGTGTCCTGTATATTCATGGTGGCGGTTATATCCTTGGTTCTGCTGATATGATGGACCCTGCCATGCAACAACTGGTATCGGAACTCCATTGTGTCATCGTGTCCGTGGATTATCGGCTGGCTCCAGAGCATCCTTTTCCGGCCCCACTCGAAGATTGTTATGCTGCGCTGCAATGGTTCTCTGAACATGCTGGAGAGCAGGGAGTGGATTCATCGCGAATTGCAGTAGTGGGTCCCAGTGCTGGCGGTGGATTAACGGCCGCTCTTTCTCTTTTGGCAAGAGATCGGAAAGGGCCTTCTATCGCATTCCAAATGCCTCTTTACCCCATGTTGGATGACCGGAGAATAAGCCAATCCAGTAATGAAATCACAGATGAACGAGTATGGAACAAAGCTAAAAACCAGCTTGGTTGGGAAATGTATTTAGAAGATAACCGTGAAGTTTCCCCATATGCTGCTCCAGCACGTGCAACCGACTTGTCAGGGCTTCCACCTACATACACATGTGTTGGTGACCTGGATCCATTTCGTGATGAAATCATCGATTATGTATTAAGGCTAACGCAGGCTGGTGTGCCAACAGAATTTCATTTATACCCTGGATGTTTTCACGGCTTTGAGGAGTACGCTCCTGCTGCTGAAATCAGCCAGAGATTTGCAAAAGAATATAAAGAGGCTTTAAAGCGAGCCTTACATCAATGATTGATTGCCGAAGCCACGAAACAAGCTGAAGGCATGTTCAAGGTGCTCTGCGGTGGATGGTCGGATTTATGGCATAAAGCATTTCCGTCATATAACATCATGTTCAAGCGGTGTTGGAGCCTTGGTCCGCGGGATGGAGTTCGAGGAAGTTATATAAAAATCAAAGTTCTGGAGCATCATAATGTATTGGCGTATAATGAAATTGAAGATGGTGAAGGAGGTACATTTCATGAGTGTCCCGAATAATGAAATTGAACAAATTATAGATCACCTAAACGATAAGAACAAAGTTGTGGCCAAGAGCTTTTTATCGTGGCTACTTGATAAACAATTGGATGAAGATGATGAATATTTAACAGCCAGTGATCTAGAAGCCATTGAGAAGGGCAGATTAGAATTTCAGAGCGGACAAACAAAATCGCTGGAGGATTTGAAGCGTGAGCTCGAGATATAGGCTTATTTTTTCGAGTGACGCTGAGAAGGCTATTGGAAAGCTTGACAAAACAATGATAAAAAGAATCTTGAGCGCGCTTGAAAATCTGAGCGAAGATCCATATATAAATGACAACTAGCCCCGACATAATGAGTTAGGGCTACTTTTGTTATGAACATTTTTGTAGTAAACGAAGTGATTTTGTCACTGTCTACTAAATTTTTCGAAATCCGATTCTAAGCGGAATACACGCTTATTCAAAGCAGCGATCTCAGAATCTTTATCAAGAATGTTATCATGAATTCGGTCAAGAAGTGCGGAAATGTCTTTAGGCTGACTATCTTCAATACGTATAACAGATTGTAAAATGTTGTCGATTTGGGGCGTCATCTGTTTTTGATTCTGATCTAAGAGTTTTTGATTCTGATCTAAAGATTTTTGATTTTGATCTAGGAGTTGTTGATTCTGATTCAACTGCTGAATATCACTTTTAATGGACCTCAGTTCTTGTAAAATTTGATTTAACATTTGCTCCAAATCCATCACGCACCTTTCGTAACGATATTATAACATGAATAAATCATTGCAGCACAGGGGTAAGGACTGGTTGTAATATGAAGTGCGACACCCATTGGATATAAATCTTGATAGGTGATAGCCGGAGCGGCAGTTGTTGACAATGGCTTCCACCTTCGGCTATATTGTAGATACCTTTTCTCAAAGGAGAGATTTTGATGTCGGTGAGCGTTCTTAACTAATCAAATTCCATACGTAAGGATGTTTGGTGTATTACTGAAAAAAATGCTGCGGGAGCAGTGTTTCTTTGTGGTACCTGCGAACAGCCTTGGAATTAGTTAAGAACAGCGGATATCATACGATGCCTTTGGAAAGGTCTGTCATTGTGCCCTTATCCGTGCTGAGTTCAGCGCGGTTTTTTTGTTTTTCGGCATCTTTGGCGGAATCTGAATGACGGGATAAAACCGTCAATTCAGCCTGTCCTTCTTTCGAGGCGGAGAATGAGCTTGCTCATTCTTCGTCTTTTTTTGTTGCAAAAAACACTTACAAGGGAGAATCCAAAAATGAAAGAACAGGATTTACAGCGTCTGGAGTACGGGAGAGTAAAAGAAGAGTTGGAGCGTTACGCCGTGTCCTATCTGGGCAAGCAGCAGGTATCGCGGCTGGTGCCGATGACGAACGGGAAGCTGATTCGCAAAACGCTGGATGAAACGGCGGAAGCCAAAGCGCTTTTGCAGCACGGAGCCAGTGTGCCGGTGCCTTCTATGGAGGGGATGGAGCACATTTTGGGACTGCTGGGCACAGGGTATGTATTCAGCGAACAGGAGTTTGCGCAAATCCATCAGTTTCTTACAAGCTGCTCGCAGCTGATCAGGTACATGAAGGCCAAGCAAGAAGCTGCGCCGCTTGTCAGTTCCTATGCGTCTTCCATGTATGAGCTGGAGAAGGTGCGGTCGGCCATCGACGGCAGCATCCGCAACGGGCGTATCGTCGATTCGGCCAGCAAGGAGCTGTCCAGAGTCCGCAAAAAAATAACAGTCATTGAGGAACGCCGCAAGAACAGGCTGAACGCCCTCATGAGCAAACACCGCGGCATTTTGCAGGAGCATGTCCTGAGCACCCGCGGCGGAAGATATGTATTGCCTATCAAGAAGGAGCATCGCAAGCAGGTCAAAGGTATTGTGCTTGATGAATCCGCCAGCGGACAGACCGTGTATATTGAGCCCGAGGATATCAGGACTCTGCAATACGACCTGTCCGCCTTGCAGGCGGAAGAAGCGCGGGAGGAGATGAAAATTCTCAGCGAGCTTACATCATTGGTGGAAGAGCATGCTCAGTGGATTCACATTAATGCTGAAACAGTAGGGATGTACGATTTTCTCTTTGCCAAAGCGAAATACGCGGTTTCCATGGATGGCGGCAATGTGGAGCTGAACGAACAGGGAGTGGTACAACTGGTCGAAGCAAGGCATCCGTTCATGGGCAGATCCATGGTGCCTTTGAACTTCGCTCTCGGCAGGGGTTATACCTCGCTGATCGTTACCGGTCCGAACACCGGCGGCAAAACGCTGGCCCTCAAGACAGTTGGATTATTAACGGTCATGGTGCAGTCCGGCCTGTTGGTCCCGGTCCACGAAGGCAGCATGTTCGCAGTGTTCCACCATGTGGCGGTGGATATCGGCGATGGCCAAAGCATTGAGCATGCACTTAGCACCTTCTCGGCTCATATCCGGAATGTGATCGAAATACTGCAGAACGCAGATAACCGGACGCTGGTGCTGATTGATGAAATGGCCTCCGGCACGGACCCGGGCGAAGGTGTCGCCCTCTCCATCGCGATTCTCGAAGAACTGCACCGCAGAGGGGCGTCTGTTATCGCAACCACCCATTATAACGAAATCAAGAGCTTTGCGGCGGCGGCTTCGGGCTTTGAGAATGCGCGCATGGAGTTCGATCCACAGTCGCTGCAGCCACTGTATCGTCTGCACATCGGAGAAGCGGGCCAGAGCTATGCCTTCCAGATTGCCCTGAAGCTGGGCATTCCGGAGCGGCTCATTCAGCGTTCACGGGAAATCGCGCAGGTAGGAGCCGCACCACCAGGTGATGCAGATCAAGCTGCCCCTAATGCTATATCTGCTGTGGAAATGACAGAGACGAAAGAAACACCGGAAGCGGAAGAGGCTGATCTTGCTGTTGGCCAGACGGTGAAAAAGGAGTCATCACCCGTGGAGGTCATCACAAGCGATGCCGACGATCCAACAGTGGAAAATGGGTCGTCCGAGGAAAGTCCTACAAATGACTCATATGTTTTCCAATTGGGAGACAGAGTCACGATTCCTTATCTGAATCAGAGTGGCATTGTATGCGAGACGGAGGACAGCAGGGGAAATATCGGCGTTCTGATCCGCAAGCATAAAATGAAAATCCACAAAAAGCGGTTGCGCCTGCATATTGAGGGTAAAGAATTATATCCGGCCGACTATGATCTGGACATCGTGCTTGACTCGAAAGAAAACCGTAAGAAACGGAAGCTGATGAAGCGCAAGCATGTACAGGGGCTGAGCATTGAAAAGCCGGGGGAGCAGGAGTAACGCAAATTAAACAGGCAGAAAATCCAGACGAATTTAACATAACTTTAAATAAAGTAGCTTGATATTAAAATAAAATGTTGTTATGATAAAAAGGAAGTGACTATAAAATATTAATTACAGGAGGGAACACCATGAGTAAAGATTTTTTCACTGCAATTAAAGAAAGACGCTCTTATTACGGAATCAGCAAGGAATCCGTCATCTCGGATGCACGTATTCAGGAGATCGTGGAAGAGGCTGTTAAATACACGCCTTCTTCCTTCAACTCCCAAAGCGCCCGCGCGGTCGTGCTGCTCGGTGAACAGCATGACAAACTGTGGAATGTTACAGAAGATATTCTGCGTGAGGTCGTAGGCGATGAGGCGGCATTCGCTTCCACAGCAGAGAAAATGGCCGCTTTCCGCAGCGGATACGGCACGGTGCTTTTCTTTGAAGATAATGATGTAGTAGCCGGGCTGCAGCAAAGCTTCCCATCCTATGCCGACAACTTCCCGGTATGGTCCAACCAGTCGAACGGCATGTTACAACTGGTAGTCTGGACAGCGCTTGAACAGGAAGGGCTTGGCGCTTCGCTGCAGCACTACAACCCGCTGATCGATGAGAAGGTGAAGCATGAATGGAGCATTCCTGAAAGCTGGAAGCTGATTGCTCAAATGCCGTTTGGCAAACCTGTTGCCCAGCCGGGAGACAAGGAATTCAAGTCGATTGAAGAACGCGTGAAGGTTGTAAAATAAGCTTTGACACATAAAGACGCGAAAGAACGCCGGAGATAGGCATCCGGCGTTTTTTTGTGTACTATTAACTTTAGAATACAGTCAATTCATCATAGGGAGGCAGTGTATGTGTACAAGAAGTTAGAGTCCTACTGCCTGAGAAAAAAGGGAGCGGTCTCGACCTATCCGTTCGGTCCGTCCGCGCAGGTATTCAAGGTAGGGGGCAAAATGTTTGCCCTGCTCGTTGAGGAAAACGGCATGCCCGCCATTTCCCTGAAATGCGATCCCGTCATTGCCGAAAATTTGAGAGAGCAAAATAAGGCCATCCGCCCCGGCTACCATCTGAACAAGCAGCATTGGAACACAGTTACAGTTGACGGGTCCATACCGCAGTCCGAGCTGTATGCCATGATTGACCACTCCTATGAGCTTGTCCTGAAAGGCATGACCAAGGCGGCCCGTTCAGCCATCGAAGACCGGCTCGTCTGATGAATCAGATTTCAACGGCTTCGCCCGGCGCAAGCACCTTGCCCTTCAGCCCCTTGGCTTCAAGCTGGGCGACAAAGGCTTCGGCGTCCTGCTTGATGATCGGGAACGAGTTATAATGCACGGGGATAGTCAGCTTGGCATTATACCACTGGGCTGCCTGCAGCGCATCTTCAGGCCCCATAGTAAAATGGCCGCCGATTGGGATGAGCGCCACGTCGATGGAGTAGCGTTCGCCGAACATTTTCATATCGCTAAAGAGGCTGGTGTCGCCCGCGTGCAGAATCGTTTTGCCTTCAGCCTGAATAATATATCCGCCAGGCTCGCCGCCGTATATAATTGTCTTTCTTTCCTCATCCACAATGCCGGAGGTGTGAAAGGCCTGAATCATTTTGGCAGTGGCGAAGCCGAGGTCATAGGTGCCGCCCATATTCATGCCGACCGTGTTCAAGCCTTTCCAGGACATGTAGGTGGCCAGTTCGACGTTGGCGATGATCGGAATGCCATTATTCGCTTTGGCGATGGGCCCCGCGTCCAGGATGTGGTCCATATGGGCATGGGTCAGCAGAATGGCGTCGGTTTTGATATCTTCCGGTTTGGTGACCGCCAGCTCGTTGCCGCTCAGAAAAGGATCGATCACGAGGGATTTGCCGCCCGTCCCGATTTGAATGGAAGAATGTCCGTGATAAATGATTTGCATGGCTATTCACTCCTTTTACATAATAGAATCACTATTTCGGCCGGAGTGTCAGGTCATTTTCGTGATGTTTTTCCAGCCTGACAAATGTATCATATAAACATACGTTCGTACATACTCATGATATATTCTGGCTATTTCCGGGTCAAGCAGGGGATCATCTTTTGTTATCGGTTGAAAAACAGATGCTGTTCTTAATATCCCGTACTGGGAAATATGACAGCTGGAAAAGGTGGAGGTCCTGATTCATGCTTGTTCATCATAATCAGCCCATTTTTTCAGAAAATGTTGTGACAATTTTTTTCTTGCTCGTGCCAATCGCTGACTGAGAACTGATTCACTCAAGTTTAGTTCATGGCATATGTCCCGATATGATTTTCCTTCCAAATAAAAAGATAATAGAACAGCACGATAACCCGGCTTTAATTCGTTAATTGCCTGGTGAAGCAGTTCGTTTCTCACTCTCGTTTCAACTTCGCTTGCTACACTGATTTCGTTTTGAGCCACACCATATGTATTATCGTTTATTCTGCCTATAATTTGGCGGTTATTTTTCCATTTTCTCAAAAAATCAATTGCAGTGTTTTGAGCAACCCTCCTAACCCAACCTTGAATGTTCGTATCTGAACGTAGTCGAGGTCCTTTTTCTGTTACCTTCATAAAGGCTTCCTGTACAATGTCTTGAGCGAGCCCGCAATCATTAACTATAAAATAAATATCCTTAAAGACAAATCTAGAAAAGGAACGATAGACCCATTCTTGAGTGGTGGTATCCAAGTTGTGTATCGGGCTTCGCAACAGATTAAACCACTGTTCCATGAGAGTCCCTCCAACGAGCTACCAACTGGATTTTATTAGGTTTATATACCTAAGTGAAATATAACATGGTATGCAAAAAAGAGAAAAATGGCATGACATTAAACTCAATTTTGGTAGGTGTGATGCTCTCTTATATGCATCCATCTCCATCAGTGGCGAATATGGTGCCCAATGTATCTATTGAAGTTCATGAGTAAAAAACCTCCTAACACTGCCAAAAAGCGGTGTAGGAGGTTTTCGAATATGAAAACACTTCAGATACTACTACCGACTTTTCAATTTCGTAATTATTCCTAATGCTAGACCCACAGTACTGGATACATAGCTTATCATTGTGATTATGAAAGCAAATGTTATATCCGATGGAACATTCCAGAAATATCTTATTCCGTAAGCCGGCCCTGAAAAGACGAAAGTAGCAGGAATAAACAAAGCAAAAATATTCCCGAAGTATCCTACAGCTAATAATACAGCCCCACCTACCCAAAAAGTTGAAGACAATAGAATGAATTCTTTCCATCTTGACTTGCTTATTAACCCAAATATAAACCAGATTGCAATGAATAGTAGAGATGCCAATGCTTGCAATCCACTTGGAATATTCCCTTCCGAGTAGGAAGGGAAATTTATGATGCTAAAGGGAACTGAGGTAACAAACATGATCAGAAATAGCTTGTATCGACTCATCAAATCTCCGTCAAATAATTAACTTGTTTTTTAGGAGTAATGGCTGTTCCACTGTGGGCATCTCTAATCCAAAAATCATTTTTTGTAACATCATTACTCTGCAAAGTTGCTTCATCCTTCACCAAGTACTTTTGCAAAACATCTCCCCAACTAGCACTGGCAACCCCTACAGATAAAGTTAGTGCAAGACAAGTAAGTGTTCCGACCATGAGCACTTTTTTGTTCTTGGCCATGCAGTAAGCCTCCTTTAAATTGGTAATTACTAAACATACCTTTCTGGTGATATATCTAGTTTTGTTTTGCCTCTTGAGTTCAGAACTTGATTGTATATCTGTTATAACGTAGTTCAGTCGCAAAAACTGACGATTTTTTAAAGAAAAACCCTTAATTCCAGGGGGAGTATACATAGGATTGGAAATGGAGGAATAATGGGGTTTTTGCCGCAATTTAAAAAATATTCTGAAATTATCGTTAGATATTCGCTGTTCTAATCGTTTATATATAGACAGCAAGATTGGCACATGTCACTCTTCTCCTCCATCCCAGAAATCAAGGAAAGAAAGAGGTGATCGTACCGCAAATAAAACATTTAGATAGGTCCATGTAGGGGAAGTAAAGTAGGATGGACGCTATGTAATAGAAAAGGACAGATCGGACAAAAAACGTAACGTATTGGGAATGTTCGTTTATTATTCACCCTAAATACAATTAATGGAGATGATATCGTGTCAGTTAAATTTTTCAAGAAGTCGGTATTTGCTGTGTTTATTGCTGCTATGTTGCTAGTATCGATATCTTCTGCTGCTTTTGCCAGCGGTGTCGACAATCAAAAATCCGTTACTGTTGCATCCTATATTCAATATCTTGAAAATTTCTCTGTTGAGGATGCGCAGCTTTCGGGCGTTGCAGACCTTGAATTAGCTCAAGAAGCTTCTGAAAATGCCCAAAGCCAATTGGATAAATTCCTATCGCTAACATCCGAAGAGCAACAAACTTTCATTGAGATCATAAACAATCCGGCCATTCTCGAGAACATCTACAGCCAAAATGTAGATGATCTTGGTGATTATGCAAAGTATGTAACCTACGATTCGACGACTACCGAAGAAGTCCTGCCTCAACAACGGGCAGCGGCAGTGTCGGTTATGACGATAACGCACGAAGGGGTAATGAAGTTATTCGGTTTGGACTTAGTAAAGTATCGGGTAACAGGCAAATATTCATATGATTCCTCAGGGGTTATTGAAGACTTGTCGACCGGCGGAGCGGTAGTTCAAAATTATAATCCTACAGTAGATACTAACTTGACTTGGTATGATGGTTATGTCTCCAATAATAAATATTATGGGGATGTGATTTTTAGCTACAAAATTGGTGTCCAAGGCGTTGGTGGGGTTCAGTTGGGTAATGTATACTTAGGAGTAGTAGGTGATAAAAATGGAAAGACAGGAGGATATTTTTATACTGAGTAAAATTAAAGGCGTGGTGCGTGAAAATGAAGAATAAAACATTGTGGATTATTTTGGGAGTCTTTGTGGTACTTGCGGCAATTGGTGTCATTAATTTTTATTCCGTTAATTCTGGAATGTAGACAGAAAGAAGCAGGCCGAATTTATATCCGGCCTGCTTCTTTTGTGTACACCCAGCATGGGCGGTTCCCCATTTTTTTGAGGGTGGCAAATCTATCCTTTTTTGCTAGAGTAGTAGGGAGGGGATTTCCCTTCCAAAACAAACACAGGGAGAATGTTCATGAAACAGATGCACAAATGGGTTTTATGCTCCGCTCTGCTGCTGGGGCTCGGGGGAACCGGCACGCTGGCGGGAAGTGCGGAGGCGGCAGGTGGAGTAAGCATTACACTTGATGGTTATCCGCTTCCTTTTCCGGTGGAGCCGCAGGTCATGGAAGGCACGACCATGGTTCCCTTCCGCGCGATTTCGGAAGCGCTCGGCATTAAAGTCGAATGGAACCAGGTTGCGCAGACGATTACCGCTACAAAGCAGGGAGCGGAAGGAACGCAGCAGGTTGTGCTTACCATGGGAAGCACGACAGCTCAGGCAGGGGGGCAAAATGCCCAGCTGCTGGTTGCCCCGCAGATGATCCGGGGCACAACGATGATTCCGCTCAGCTTCTTCAGCCAGCAATTCGGAGCTGATGTATCCTGGAACCAGGGGGCAAAAACCGTGTCGATAACGTCCCCTAAGGAGGACATGTACACGGCCGGCTTCTATGCGCTGTCTTCCTATAGCGAGATCAATCGGGTGCCTGAATTTGATTCCGTTGCCTTCGGCTGGAGCCGCATCGGGACGGACGGTGTTTTCACGACAGGTGCCAAGGAATACGGATGGCCGCAGGCAGCCGGGGATGTTACGCCTGAATCGATCATTCAGAACACCGCTGCTCAGGGGACTGCACCTTATTTGATGGTATATTCGGTCGACGGCAATCTGGAGCTGACGAAAAACCTGGAGGACCAGCAGCTGCAGGAGCAGACCCTGACGCAAATCGTGAATACGGCCACGGAAAACGGCTTTAGGGGAATCGCCCTGGACCTGGAAGGCTTGGGCTGGAGCGGCGATAAAGCGAAGGCACGGGCGGATTACAACGCTTTTGTCAAAAATCTGGCATCCCGCGCCCATCAGGCCGGCTTGAAGCTGACGGTCATTCTTCATCCATTGAACAGCGCTTATACAGGCTATGATTACGGCACTTTGGGCAAGCTCGCCGATGAACTCATTATTATGGCTTATGCTTATGGAGACGAGAAGAGCCCGGAGCCTGCTGATAAAGTGGATGAGGCGATTCGGCTGGCACTGAAGGAGACCGGGAAGGAGAAGCTGGTGCTCGGTATTTCCGTGGCCAGTGAGAACAAGCAGTCGGTCAATACGAAAATCGGGCTGGCGAAGCGTTATGACCTGAGAGGCATTGCCGTCTGGAGGCTGGGGTTGATCGGTCAGGACGTCTGGGATGAAATGAACAAGTCGATTGAATTCAAATGATACCTTTCGATCCATTATCTTACCCTTATCCGTCGCAGAGAAATGCCGTTTATGCACGTAACGGGATGGTTGCTGCTTCCCAGCCTCTTGCCGCACAGGCGGGTCTGGAAGTTCTGAAAAAGGGCGGAAATGCTATAGACGCAGCCATCGCAACCGCCGCATGCCTTACGGTCGTAGAACCGACCTCGAACGGCATCGGCGGAGACGCTTTTGCCATCATATGGACGAAGGACGATAAAATACACGGCCTGAACGCAAGCGGTCCTGCCCCTCAAGGCATTTCAATCGAGGCTGTGAAGGGGGCAGGGCATGAAAAAATGCCTGCATACGGCTGGCTGCCGGTTACGGTTCCGGGCGCTCCCTCGGCTTGGAAGGCCTTGTCCGACCGCTTCGGCAGGCTGCCGTTAACGGAGGTTCTTCAGCCTGCCATTGATTATGCCGAGAAAGGGTTCCCGATTTCGCCTACACTTGGCCATTATTGGAACGGCGCATACCGCCGCTTCTCCGAAGCACTGAAAGGACCGGAGTTCGCGGGCTGGTTCGATACGTTTGCCCCGGCAGGCAGATCCCCGCGCATCGGGGAGCTCTGGAAATCGGCGGGGCACGCCGCCACGCTGCGCAGCATTGCGGATACCGGCGTCGAATCGTTCTACCAGGGAGAACTGGCGGAGCGGATCGATGCCTTCTCCAGAGAGCACGGCGGGTTTCTGCGCAAGGAGGACCTTGCGGCTTATGATCCCGAATGGGTTGATCCGATTTCGGTAAACTACAAGGGCTATGATGTTTGGGAAATTCCGCCGAACGGACAGGGACTGGTTGCCCTGCTGGCACTGAACATCCTGAACGACTATAATTTCTCTGCCCGCGACGCAGTGGATACGCATCACAAGCAGATGGAAGCGATGAAGCTGGCCTTCACCGACGGACTTAGATACATTACACAGCATGACAAGATGAGCGTGAGCGTGGAGAGGTTGCTTTCATCCGCTTATGCCGAGACACGCCGGGCACTGATCGGTGATGAAGCACAGATGCCGAAGCCTGGCGAGCCTGCCCGCAGTGGGACAGTTTATCTTGCGGCGGCAGACGGGGAAGGCAATATGATTTCCTATATACAAAGCAACTATATGGGCTTCGGGTCGGGCATCGTCATTCCTGGAACGGGAGTCGGCCTGCAGAACCGGGGCCATTCCTTCTCGCTTGATCCGTCCCATGCTAACCGTCTGGAGCCGGGCAAAAAAACGTATCATACGATTATTCCCGGCTTTCTTACGAAGGATGGCAAAGCCCTCGGCCCGTTTGGTGTCATGGGCGGTTTTATGCAGCCACAGGGCCATATGCAGGTGGTCATGAATCTGGTGGATTTTCAGTTGAATCCACAGGCTGCGCTGGATGCGCCGCGCTGGCAGTGGATTGAGGGCAAGACGATTGAGATCGAGCCGTCCTTCCCGGAGCATCTGGCCCAAAGCCTGATGCGCAAGGGTCATCAGATCAGGCGTGCGAGCGGCCCCGGTGGCTTTGGATGCGGGCAGATCATTTTGCGTGATCAGGCCAGCGGTGTGCTGGTCGGCGGGACAGATTGGCGTACAGACGGAACGGTAGCCGCATGGTAGAATTTGAAATGCAGAACCGCAGGTGTCCTCGGAACGTTTCCACAAAAGGAGCTAACCCTCAGTTTTTAGCTGAGGATAGCTCTTTTTGGCGTTTCGTAAAACAGAACGAAAAAACTCCAGATACACAGTCGGGCATCCTTGTTGCGTTATGAGGTGAAAAGAGGATATGATGGTATAGATAATTTAATTTTGTAAAATCATATTGAATCCAAAGGAGATACGGAGGGTTTGAACGATGTCTGAACATAGATCGTCCAAGGGAAATTCACTGCATAATGTCAAAATATCCGTACTGGATCTGGCCCCTATCATAGTCGATGGAACAGCAGCGGACGCGCTGCGCAACAGCCTGAATCTGGCTCAGCATACCGAACGGTGGGGTTACCACCGCTATTGGGTTGCTGAACACCATAACATGCCCGGGATTGCCAGCTCGGCTACGTCAGTTGTGATCGGTCATATTGCAGGCGGTACATCCACGATCCGGGTCGGCTCCGGGGGGATTATGTTGCCCAACCATGCGCCGCTGGTCATCGCCGAGCAGTTCGGCACACTGGAGTCGCTCTATCCGCAGCGCATCGATCTGGGGCTGGGCAGAGCGCCGGGGAGTGATAGAAGAACGACGCTGGCCTTGCGCAGGGAGTTGAACAGCGGGGAGGATTTTCCTGAGCTGCTGGATGAACTGATAGCTTATTTTGACCCGTCGGCTACGTCTTATCATGCGCCGGTCCGGGCGGTTCCCGGTGAAGGGCTGCATATTCCGATCTGGCTGCTCGGGTCCAGCGATTTCAGCGCGCAGCTTGCCGGCCGGAAGGGGCTGCCGTTTGCCTTTGCAGGCCATTTCTCGCCTGACTATACCCAGCGTGCGCTGCAGGCGTACCGGAGCAGCTTCCGGCCATCTGATGTGCTCCAGGAGCCCTATGTTATGGTAGGTGTCAATGCGGTGGCTGCGGATACGGATGAGCAGGCTGAATGGCTGGGTACGACCATGGAGCAGCAGTTTCTGAACATCATTCGCGGTAAAACCGGAATGGTGCAGCCGCCTGCCGACATGGAGGGAAAATGGACCGAGTATGAAAGAGCCGCCGTGGAGAAGCAGCTGAAATCCACCATGAAGGGCGGTCCGCAGAAGGTACGCGAGCAGCTGGAGGCTTTTATAGCGGACACCGGTGCGGACGAACTTATTATTAATTCGATGCTTTACGACCATAAGGACCGTTTGAGATCATATGAAATAATCAGCGAGGTTATGAAGGAGCTCCGCTAAGAGATATGCAATCTGGTCTTTCGTTCAAAAAATAGGCGGCAAGCAGGGCTATTTGCCTCATACGTTTGTCTATCTAAACGCATATGATGCCTATGTAAACGGAAGAAGGGAGGAATTGGCATGTCGGCTGCATATGGAGGTTTGGGATATGGCGGCTTTACTTCCACTGGTGCAATCCTGGTTCTTTTCATTCTGCTGGTGATTATTACCAGAGCCTTCTTGATCTAATCAGATAACAGCTTTGGAAGGGAGGTCAAGCAAATGAGTGCATGCAAAGGTGTAGGTTACGGCGGAGGCTGCGGCGGTGGTTTCGGCGGTGTCTGGACTTCCACAGGTGTAATTCTGGTTCTCTTCATCCTGTTGGTAATCATCTCTCGCACGTTTTTCCTCTAATAATACGTGTATGATGTTCGTACATTCTTATAACATAGGATAGTAAATGATAAGCTCCGACGCTGCTGGCGTTGGGGCTTTTTCGCATTACGGGTATTTTCTCCGGCATTAACAATACACTTATTACAGCGGCCGTTATGCAATCTGCGCCAGCTGAACGGGCTGTCTACGGCTTCCTGCGCTTCATAGGGGAGCCCTTTCGCCATGGCTGGCTACAAAGCTGTCCGAGTGATACACTGCAGAGGCACCGTTTTATTGCGGAGATGGTTCTGGTCGGTGTTGTGGTTGCTGATCCGGGACTCCGGATATGGAGGAGGGGAGGATATTTAATGAAGCAGCATTTATATATTAACGGCCGGCGGGTAGAAACGAAAGAGTACAGGACACTGCGCTCGCCGTACAGCGGAGAGGTCATCGCCGAGGTTGCGGAGGCTTCCACCGCGGATGTTGATGCAGCTGTTCAGGCCGCGCTGGAAGCGAGACCGGCCATGCGCGCGCTGCCGTCTCACCGCCGTGCTGCCATTCTGGAAAAGCTGGCAGTGCTGCTGGAGGAGCGCAAGGACGAAGCTGCACGTCTGATTGCGCTGGAAGCGGCCAAGCCAATCAAGACAGCCTTGGCCGAGATTGACCGGACGGTGCAAACCTACAAGTTCGCAGCAGAGGAAGCGAAACGTATCCACGGCGAGACGGTTCCGATGGACGCCGCTCCTGGAGGGGAAGGGCGCCTGGCTTATACAGTGAAGGAGCCCGTCGGTGTGGTGGGAGCCATTACTCCGTTTAATTTCCCGATGAATCTGGTTGCCCATAAGGTCGGTCCGGCCCTCGCTGCAGGCAACACGGTCGTGCTCAAGCCAGCGGAGCAGACACCACTATCTGCTTACTTGCTGGCGGAACTGCTTGAGGAAGCCGGGCTTCCAGCCGGGGCGCTGAACGTTGTAAGCGGAGCCGGAAGAGTAGCCGGGGACCGGCTGGTTACAGACCCTCGTGTCAACTTTATTACCTTTACAGGCAGTCCTGCTGTAGGAACGGAGATCCGTGCCAAAGCGGGGCTGAAGCGTGTAACGCTTGAGCTGGGCTCCAATTCGGCGGTCATTATCGACAGCAGTACGGACATCGATGCCATTGTACCCCGCTGTGTAAGCGGAGCTTTCACCAATCAGGGGCAGGTATGCATTTCCCTGCAGCGAATTTACGTGCTGGAAGATTGTTATGATGAATTCACGGACAAATTCATTAAAACTGCGCAGAAGCTGCGCATCGGCGACCCGCTTGATCCGGATACCGATGTATCTGCCCTCATATCCGCCAAGGATGTGCAGCGGGTACAGGAGTGGATCGGGGAAGCTGCCAGCATGGGAGCCGTAGTGGCGCTCGGCGGGGAAAGCGATGGCCCGGTGCTTAAGCCTACGGTGCTGCTGCAGGTGGACCCGCAGGCCAGCGTCTCCTACCGGGAGGTGTTTGCACCGCTTGTTGTGATTGAGCGTGTAGCTTCCGTTGACGAAGCTGTGGGTAGAGTTAATGCTTCCATTTATGGTCTGCAGGCTGGAATTTATACAAGGGATATTGCTACTGCCCTTAACGCAGCGGACAGACTGCATGTCGGTGGAGTGATGATCAATGATATTCCGACCTTCCGCGTTGATCATATGCCGTACGGCGGTGTCAAGCAAAGCGGCATCGGACGCGAGGGTGTCAAATATGCGGTTGAGGAAATGCTGGAAGTGAAGCTGATCGTGATCAACCGCCAGTAAAATTGCAGAATGAAGTAGAGTAGCCCAGTGCGCAAGTGGCTGCCCAAAAGCATCGCGATGCTTTTGGGCAG
>NZ_JBHIRY010000042.1:0-38861 GCF_042138635.1 Paenibacillus medicaginis
GGCTAGTGGTTGGCCACTACCAGCCCCCACAGCGGACTTTCACCGCCTAGGTAATCGCCATGCGTGGCGCACAGCAAAAAGGACGACTGTCACGTCGCCCTGTCTCACGGTTATTTTGCCGCCGATCCCTTGCGGTACTGATTTGGTGATACGCCCATTCTTTTTTTGAACGCCGTGCTGAAGTAATGCTGGCTGTCATAACCCGACATCAGGGCGACTTCATGCACCGGCAGGCTTGTCGAATCCAGCAGCCGCACCGCCTTGGCGATCCGTGCACCGGTGACCAGGCCGACAAATGAGGTGTTCAGCTCCTTTTTCAGCACCCTGCTCAGATATACAGGCGAGACCTGCAGCTGGGAGGCTATCCCTTCCAGCGTGAGCTCCTGATCGGTATAACGCTCCCCGATCAACTGACGCGCACGCCGGACAAGCGGGGACAGACGCGCTTCCTGATACACCTGCTCCCGACAGCCCCGGTACACTTCCGGAACGGAGGACATGCCACCGCTTACCGCTTCAAAACATGCCTGAACCGCAATGTTCAGATATTTGCCGACCTCTCTTTCAATCAGCGCTCCGCTTTCTTCCGGCGCTTCCTCCCAGAGGCAAATGCCGATCAGTCCCGTCTGATCATGGAAAATGACATGCGGCAGGGGAGACAGCAGCTCTGAGGCGATATTTTCAGCGGCAAACAGGAAAAGCTGCCTGTCGTTCTCCTTCATAAGCGATTCACGCGCCGCCATGGCAGGCCAGCGAACGACGCCGATCTGTGCGGGGACCTTGCGGGGCAGGCGCAGGAAATCCAGCCTCTGCCCAGCCTCGTCCCCGGCCACAAGCCCATCCATCCATTCCTGACAAAAGCGCTGCCGCAGCAGCGGGATGTTGCGGTCAATCTGCTCGGAAGCCAGCTTGAGATAATGATCATGCTGCCGCTCTTCATCCAGCTCGCGGCCAACCCGGGCGAGCACACTGTGAAGCTGCTTCGGATCCACAGGCTTCAGCAGATAATCCTCCACTCCGAGCCGCAGCGCCTGTTGTGCGAACGCGAATTCATCATGACCCGAGATGACGACGAAGCGGCAGCCTGGCCGCTCAGCGCGCAGCCGCCGGATCAATTCAATGCCATCCATGAAAGGCATATTCATATCGACCAGCATGATATCAACGGTCTTTTCCAGGGCCAGGGCAAACGCTTCCTCCCCGTCCTCCGCTTCACCGGCCACGGTCATGCCAAGCTCCTCCCAATTGACGGTATCGCGTATTCCTTCCCGGATAATCGGTTCATCATCAGCGATTACCACTTGATACCCTGCTGTCACTCTGATCCCTCCCTGAACCCATTTTTCGATACATTTACATGCAAAAGGGGATGGACAATCGTTACCCTGGTGCCCTCGCCTGGCTTGCTCTCCAGCCGGATGCCGTATTCATCCCCGAAGGCCAGGCGGATGCGGGCCTGCACATTCAGCATGCCGTAGCTCCTCCCCCCTTGTCCCTCTTCCTGTCCTTCAATCGCCTGCAGCGGGTTCTCCAGCATGCCTTCAAGCTCTCTCAGCCGCTCCTCCGGCATGCCTGCTCCATTGTCGGTGACGGCAAGCAGCAGCCTGCCATCCACGTTGCCCGCTTCGATCCGGATTCTTCCCGGTCCACGCCGTGCCTTGATGCCATGATAGATGGCATTTTCCACAATCGGCTGCAGCAGCAGCTTCAATACATACAAGCTTCCGATCCCGTCCGTGATGTCTATTTCACAGGTGAGACGGTCCCGGTATCGTGTTTTTTGAATGCGCAGGTAGCTTTCGATGTGCTCCATTTCTTCCTGGACACGGATCATATCTTCGCCTTTGCTCAGGCCGATACGGAACAGCCGGGACAGAGCTTCTACCATTTCCGCAACATCCTCCGCCCCCTTTTTCCTCGCCATCCAGTGAATCGTATCTAAAGTATTGTATAAAAAATGAGGCTTAATATGCGCCTGCAAGCTCCTGAGCTCTGCCTCCCGCTTCTGGCGCTCTTTCAGTTCGTTTAAAGACATCAGCCTGCGGATTTGTGTCAGCATGCGGTTAAAGCTTCTTTCCAGCATGCCGATCTCATCTCCCCTGTCACTATGGCTGCGGATCGTCAGATCCCCCGATTCGGCATGACGCATGCGGGCCATCAGCTGCCGGATCGGATCGGCGATCGAGCGGGACAGTGTGAGGGAAGCGCTGATGCCGATCAGACAGACCGCGAACAGGAAGCAGAAGACATAAAACTGAATTTGCCGCACCTCCATCGCGCCTTCCAACGCCGGAAAGACGCCGACCGTCCGCCAGCCCGTGAAGGAGGATGAACGGTACATAAAGAGCAGCTTTTCCCCATCAACTGTCCTTGTAAAAGAACCGCTTTCCCCGGAACCGAACGCTTCAGGCGGAATATGCCTGATCAGGGGCCGGTCGGGCATAAATATACTGCTGCCTTCCGCATCGGTCACCATCAAATATCCCGTCTTGCCCAGCGTCACATCCCGGGCTGCGTGTGATATGGCGCGCAGCTTCAAATCAATCAGAATGACTCCCAGCACCTTGCCCGTTTCCGGGTCTGTGTACGAGCGGGCGACCGATATAATTTCACTGTCCCGGTAGCTGACATGGGAAATAATACCCCGTCCGGCCGGGTGTCCGATAACTGTAAATATCCCCTCATTTTCTGCTGCCCGGGCGTACCACGTTTCCCTTGCCAGGCTCTGTTCCCCCTTGGCGTACATTTCATTGCTGATGTAGTCCCCGTGTTCGTTCACCAGCATGATGCCCGCAATCTCCGGATACAGCGTGGTGAAGCCCTGCAGAAACTGCTTGATGTCATACACATCATTTCTGCTCCCTGCTGTGGCGGTCATTCGCGCGGCCCACCGTTTTCTGGCTTCCGCTTCGTCCCCCGTATAACCATCCGCAGGTGTTTTGCCCTCCATGAACCCGGCCACCTGGGGCTGAAATCCGATCAGATACGTCATATTTTGCAAATTCTCCATCCGGCTGTCCAGCGTTTCGTTCACCTTGCCGATCAACTGCATCGTATGCCCCTCGACCTGGCGCTCGACAATGCGCTCTACGGTCCAGTTCACCAGCAATCCCAGACCGAGCGACGGGACGATGCCGATCATGAGAAACAACACGATCAGCTTGTAGCGAAAGGGCATATCCTTCAGGTTGCGCCAGCCGCTCCTTCTCATGACCGACAGCCTGTCTGTCCATTTGCTATTTGGCATAATAATCATCCACATTCGCTTTGGTGATCACGGATATACCCGTATCCACCCTGACCGGAAGCGGTGTATTCTGTCCTGATGAAGATGGCGCGGGGACGGTCAATCCGTGATGCAGATGAAACAGGTATTGAAGGGACCAGTAGCCCATATTCCAGGTGCCTTGCCCAATGCTGGCCGAAATGGTGCCCCCCTGAATCATGTCCAGGGTTGCCTTGTTCGTATCAAAGCTGACGATCTTGACTGAGCCGACACGCTTCGCCCCGAGAACCGCTTCACCAGTCCCGGCTCCGCTTGCCGCATCGGTGACAAATATTCCCGACAGATCGGGATATTTTTGCAGCATGCGCGATGCCGCTTCCCTTGCATTCACCGGATCACCACGCCCGTCCGCCGTGGCAATGACCTTCATGCCCGGATAGCGGTCCTTAATCGTATCCTTGAAGCCCTGCGTCCGCTCCTCATGATTTTGCTGACTGTTAATCGTTATAATGCCGACGCTTCCTTCCCTTCCCAGCAGCTGAGCCATTTTGTCGGCGGCGGTGACGCCCGCATTATAGTTGTCCGTCCCCAGGAAGGAGTAGGCCTTGCTCCCTGGTGAATCCGCGTCAAACAGCACAATGGGAATCCCCGCCTCAACCGCCTTGTTAATGGTTGGCAGGAGCGAATAAGGATCTATAGCGGAGACCGCAATGCCCGCCGGCTTGCGGGCGATCGCCTGTTCCAGAACCAGCCGCTGTTCCTGGGCATCGTAGCGGGTCGCTCCGCGGTATTCAATGGATACTCCCAGCGCATCTGCTGCGTCCTCATAACCTTTCAGAATACTTTTCCAATATTCCATACCCGACTGAAACGTAATCATCACATAAGTCTCGCCGATATCCCCGTGCAATCCCTGGTCCTCCCAGGGGCCCTTCTCTCGTCCTTCTGCCGCATAGCGGAACAGGTACAGCACAAATACCGCAATGATCAGCATATAAACCAGCAGAGTCTTTTTCATGAAACAATGCTGCCCCCTCCACAGCCGGATGTAAAGTTTTATATATATCTGCCTTCGCAATAAATTGTAAACGGATTCACCCCAATTGTGAACCTGTCTGTTTAATATGGCTGCCAGTCTGGTGAAAATAAATTAATCAAGACTTAATCTTGAGGGAGTACAATGGACAGGCAGATCGGGTGCCAGGCTACAAGACTAAGCAAAAGGGGCAACAACATTGGAAAAAACGTTAAGCAAACCGCGTATTGAGGAATGGACAGAGCTGCGCGGACTGGCGTTTCTGGCGATCGTCCTCCAGCACACTATCGGTGAATACATTTACAGGGCGGACATCCAGATGCCGGACTCCGTCATGCTGGGCATCATCTATCATTTAACCCGTTTCGGCACGCCAACCTACGCTTTTCTGTCGGCCGCTCTTCTATTTTATAACTATAAAAGCCGCCCGGCTGCGGAAAACGTGCGCTGGCTCGGTAAAAGATTCGAAGATATCTATGTTCCCTTTATGGTCTGGGCAGTCATTTACTGGGTTGTGTCCCGAAGCTGGTCTGATATCCCGCTGACCGCTCCGGGCTGGTGGCAGAGCCTGCTGCGTGAAATGATCATCCCCGTCAGCGGTTACCATCTCTGGTTTGTCGTGATGATTTTTCAGTTTTATATTCTGTTTCCTTTATTGGGCCGGGTCTGGAACCGAATCAAGCCTTTCTTCCTTAAAGGGAACGGTACGGGGAACGCTGTACGGACAGGTATCATGCTGGGTGTGGTAGGAGCGGCTTATGCCTTGCTCATGCATTGGTCGTATTACGATATGTCTGCCTGGCAGTCCGGGCTGGCGGGCCCGCTGCAGTTTTTACTCCAGCACCGGACGTATATTTGTGTGATGTATTTCTTTTACTTCGTTCTGGGGGCGGTGTGCGCTAGCATGATCCGGTCATGGAGAGAGTTTGCACGGCAGACGCTGCCGTGGAACGCCGTGGTTTTCCTGTTTCTTTTTACGATGATGGGATATACGCTGCTCCGGCAATCAGGGGATGTGATGAACCTGAATATATCCACCTATCTCAAGCCAAGCACGTTTCTGCTTATCGTATCACAGATGCTGCTGCTGTACGGGCTGCTGCTCCGGCCACACCCGGAAGCCGCGCCCGGAAGATTCCGCAGAATGCTGGCCTGGATGGGAAAATATTCATTCGGCGCTTACCTGTGCCATGCGCTGCTCCTGTATGGTGTAGCCTATTTTACCCGCAGTCTCCCCCTCCAGAACCTGCACCTGGCTGCGACCGGGGTCAGCTTTGTCATCGTTGCCTGCGCCGCGCTGGGATTGAGCAAAGTGCTGTCCTCACTGCCTGGAGGACACTGGATCGTCGGCGCGAGCGGACGGCGCAGAAGAAAAGAGGCCTCATCCGGCGGGAAGTAACAACTCCTGCGGGAAAGTGCCGCCTCTGACCTAAACTAAACGGATAGACACAGAACGGCATAAGACTCTGTCCCAAAGAATGGGAACAAATGCAAGCAGCCTTGAAATACTCAACTTTCGCAGAGCCCAAATCCACTTCAACCTTTGTAGCTGCTGGGTTCTGAGGAATTCGAATCCCCTTCTAGTGCTTGCTGGACAGTCAGGACGCCAGCCGATCGCGGCAAGACGTGTGATACTCGCTTTTCAGGGGCTTTGCACGATTATCCCGTTGGATCAGGTACAGAAAAACAGAAAACCGGGAACCGAAAATATACTTTAGGCACGTTAAAGTAAATAACGGATCAAATGAGGCACGAAATGCCTGTTGTTACGCTATTCAGGACCATCGAATGGGTCTATTATTTTTTTGATCGTGCCTTATGGAGAAGCGGATCGATTCGAGGTCATGAGACGGTCTTAGGAGAAAGCAGAGCGTTTAGGTGATGTGAAACCGACCGAAAGAGAAGGAGGGAGCGGAGCAAGGCACCGAAAAAATAAAAAGACGCTGATCCTCGTTGCAGCTTGAACCTGAATTTTTCCGATTTCCTCGTTCATGCCAGCCCACACTAGCCCACACCGATCAAGTGACGCAACTTATGCTCACCATTCCTCGTTCAAGCACTGCGATCAGGACGCAGCCGCAAGAGGCTGATCCGGTTGACGTGCAATCAGTTGGCGGTAAGGGATCGCCGGAATCGCTACGCCCATGTACAGCAACTTCTGCCACATCGTTTCTTCCCCTTCGGTTAGGCGCAGTCGGCGGCGCCCGGTGTACTCGTTGAGGTACGCCTGCAGGTGCTTTGTTCCTAAGGCTACATACGTACTCTTCAGCGATGTCCACGCCTCCCTCACCACTTTCCGCAAGGGCGTATACAATCGATAGGCTTGAGGGAACGATTGTACCGCCGATGCACGGACATCTACCTGTTCGTTGATGAATGCAACGAGTTCGTGACGATTTGCTCTTTGCCCCTCTCCCTTCTTCTGCGGGATCAGGCGGATTTTGACCTGCTCCGGCTCGCCCGACTCCGTGACCGTGCATCCGGCTACGACCGCTGAAGCATGCGGATGAAAAAACTGAAGCCGGGACGGATTACACCCATACAGATCGCTGTTCACCTTCACGTCTCCGCAGAGCAGCTCCCGGGAATCGAACTCCCCGAGGGCATGGCGGATTTTTTGCAGCATTACCCAGGCAGTTTTGTAGGTGACCTGGATCACCTGGCTCAGCCGCATCGCCGAGATGCCGTCGGGGAGCAGGAACAACTCCAGCGCCTGGAACCACTTGGTCAGGGGGAGATGGGTTCGTTCAAAAATCGTGCCCACCAAAGCCGATGTTTGATGCGCGCACTTTGTGCACTCGAACAAAGGGACACGTCGGGAAGTCAAACGACTGCAGCGGGTGTGAGCACAACGCGGGCAGACGAAGCCGTTCGGCCACTTCATCGCGATCAATGCCTCCATGCAGGCCTGCTCGTTGTGATAACGATAGCTAAAAGGTTGAAGTTCCGTTTCCGCTTGGACTTCCATGTCTGCTCGCCTCCGAATCCATAATCTACGAACATAAGTTCCTTTTTCATCATACCAAACATATGTTCCTGTTTCAAGCCGAATCTCCCACTTGAGCTGCCTCTTTTTTTCGTATCTCTTTTCTCTTTATTCCTTCCCCTTGGCCCCTTTAAACTCCAACCCTCACCCCCACATTCTGAGCAAAAGGGATAATCATGCAAAACTGTATTGAAAGGCAAACAGGCATCAGGCAACGGACACCAGATACCATACCCTATAGACACCCGTCTCACTCTGGATACTAGATTCTGAGCGGGGTTAATTCCCTTTTTTCAACAAATCTAGAAAAAAGATGTATGATTTGATTCAGCGTCAACTCCAGCAGCGGAGAGGACGAAGCAATTCCGGATAAAGCGGAGCGGTTGCCTTTGTCCCCGAATTTCTTCCGCTAAGAATATGATCAGAAATTTGGGGACAACAGCGATTGTAGGAATGCTTCGTTCTCGGAGCGTCTCGTTCGTTTTCGGAGTGTCTCGTTAGTCACTCCGCCACGGTCTTCCGTGCATTGGACGGCGTTCGTTCAAAGGTGATCGGCGCTTTGCGGTTGATCATCCGCTTGAGGTCACCCGTCATTTCTTCCTTCAGCTTGCGAAGCAATTCCTCCTCGCCGATGCCCCGCTTTTGCGCTATTTCAGTTATAGACTTGCCTTTGCGGAGTTCTGTTTCCAGCTGTGTCGGGGTCAGATTCAAAATGCGGGCCACCGCTGCACGGTCGACTCCTACTCTCCAGCCCCTGGCCCACGGTCTATGAAAGCCGTGCAGCTCCCGCAGCGGCTTGTTCACCGCCTGCTTGATCCAGGCTTCCCCAAGCGCCTTGCGGGCTTTGGCTTCTTCGGCCGTCAGCAGCCCCTGCTTGACAAGCTCGTCCACACGGGCATTGAGCATAGGCACCAGCTTGGCAACAAGCTGCTCCTCCGACCAGCCCTGACGCTTCCTCGCGATTTCCGCCAACGTGCTTCCCTTATCCATTTCAGCGGACAGCTCCTGTGGAGTGATACCCAGCAGCTTGGCAACCTCGTTCATGAAATACCAGTGTGATCCTTTCTGCTCAGGAGCGGTCTTTTCTCCTGGGGCCGTCTTTACCTCCGATGCCGACTTTTCCTTGCGGACATCATGAGGCGGGTGTACCTCTGAAGCATGAGCTGATGTCAGTGGGTCCGCAGACAGCAAGAGGGCTACCATACTCGCCGATCCGCATATGTACATAAATTTGTTCATTCTTTTTCGCATCCTTCCGGTTATTTTCACTTTATTTTCCGCAAATTCTTTTAAACTTTGTCATATATTGAGCAATTTTGCTTCTTCGTTTGTCTTATTATGGGAGTTAACCATGAATAATATGCGTTTTTGACGAAAACCATCTCTTGCAGTCAGACAGGGACAAGGATTAAGATGCTAATAACAACCAGAAATGACGCTACAAATTGATGTTATTCGGATGGTGGAGAAATGGAATGGTACACAAGGTACAGGCATGAGCTTGAGCAGGTTTTTGCTGAAGCGGAGAAGCGGATTTCCCTGTTTCCCGCCCCTTTGAATACGATGGGGCAGGAATATGAAGCACAATTCAACCCGCTGCTGGAGAACAGCACACGCAATTATATCTGCTATCTGCTCCCGTTTTGGGTCAATGAGATGGCCGGTTTGCAGCCTGAAATGGTTCGCCGGTTGTCTCTCGGCAACGTGTATATCATGTTAGCCTTTTTACTGCAGGATGATGTGATGGATACGGGTCCAGCCGACTGGAGAAGCCGTCTGGCTCTGGCACAATTGTTTCTGGCCGAGAGCATGGATATCTACCGGGGACTCTTTCCGGCCGACTCTCCCTTTTGGGATTACTACAGGCTTTATGTCAGCGAATGGGCATCAAGCGTAGCCCAAGAGGGCGACAGAGACGATTTTCAGGAGAACCGATCCGGCATTTCCAGCAAAGCAAGCCCGCTTAAGCTGGCAGGTACCGGAGCACTGCTGCTTTCACGGCAGGAGCATCACATTCCTGCAGTCACTGAGATGACGGATCAGGCACTGCTGGTATTGCAAATGTCCGACGACTGGGCGGACTGGAGAGAGGATTTGCATGAAGGCAGCTACAACTGTCTTTTGTCTTTCATCAGTGCCGAACAGGAGGTTGGGTATATGCAAGGAATCCATGCAGAGCAGATTGAAGAAGCTGTTTATACCCGAAACGCATTGAGCCGGTACGCCGCCGCTGCGGCCGATCTGGCACGCACCCTTACTGAGCGGAATCCGGCCATCTCCGGTCTGACGAGCTTTGCCATTGGCGTAGCGGAGGGTCTTGTGCAGGATGCGGCTTACATTGCCAGAGAAAAACAGCACCTGCTGAGCGGAGGACTGCAGTACCTGTTAGACCATGAGGCAGGAACTCCCTAGCCGCTTCACCAAACTTTACCTTGGAGAAAGGATGATAAAAATGTCTGTAGAACTTGCCGCACAAAACCAGCTCATTCAAAAAGCATGGGAGGATCAGGCTTTCCGTGAAAAGCTGATGGAGGATCCCAAAGCCGCCATCCGTGAACTGTTAGGGGTCGTCATTCCCGATCATATTCAGCTGAAAACTGTACAAGAAACTCCTGATGAGCTGTATCTGGTTATTCCGCCTGCTCCTGCCCGGATGATTCCAAGCGTCGACATACCGGAGATAAAATGGTAAAAGCACGCGAGCAAATGCTGTAATTCCAAAAAAAGGGTACTCCCATGCCACCAAAGCCAAGGAGTACCCTGCTTTATGTTTATTATGCTACAGACAGCCTCTGAATCATGAATCGGGAGCAGAATCGGAGCTCGCGGCAGGAAAACGGACGGTTGACTCCGTACCTATTCCCTTCGCGCTCGTAAATGTAATCCGTCCATCCATGGCCTCTATAATCCGGAAGGTAACCATCATGCCAAGACCCGTGCCCTTTGTTTTATTTGAGAAATAAGGCTCCCCAAGCCTGGTCAGCGTCTGGGCATCCATACCTTCTCCGTTATCGCGAATATGGATGTACACCTCATCCCCCGACCTGTAAGCTCGAATATGAATCTGTCCTTCATCCCGCAAAGCTTCGATGCTATTTTTGATAATATTGATGAACGCCTGCTTAAATTTGGACGAATTTCCTTTTATGGAAAGATCATCAGATATCTCAAGGTGTATTTTTCCTCCCTGCAGGTTGGCCATCGGGCTGATAATACCTTCAATATGTCTGAATTCATCGTCAATATGCAAAATTTTGGTCTGCTCAAACTCCGGTTTGGCAAAGGTGAGGAAATCGGTAATGATGTTGGACGCCCTGTCCAGCTCTTCAAGCGCGATCTTCAAGTAGTCCTTGTTCTTGCCCTCCTCCTCCTTGCTGCTGAGCAACTGCAGGAATCCTCTGGTAACCTGAAGCGGATTACGCACCTCGTGCGCCACCGAAGCGGCCAGATCACTAATGATCTCCATCTTCTCCGACCGCTGCAGCTCATTATTGAACATTTCCAGCTCCTGTGAGTACTGCACAACCTGCCGGTGGTTCTCCGCGAGCCTTCTGCCGAAAATCGTAGCCAGCGAAATGACAAAGCCAACGACTCCCCACTTCCACAAAAACAGATTGTAGTGCCCCTGACGGATAAAGAACCATAACAGCTCGCTAACGGAAAGCATTGCAAAGCAGACACAGCCCACTGATAAAATGATTGCATCACGGTCTCCCTTCCAGGCTCTCCCCAGGCTGGCCACCATCAGAACAATTAAGAGCACCATCAGCTGCAGTCCAAGCAAAATAACGCTTGCCCAGTAATACAACTGGTAGTAACGATCCATCGTCAACCAATTTACGATCATGAGCAGAAAGCAGGCAACGGAATAAAACGTAAGCCATTTGCGAAAACGGCGTATATAGACGATTTTTCCCAGAATTTGCTCGAAAAACAAAGCCATAGACGGTGGCAACAAAAATAAGGCTATGTCAAAAAGCAACAAATACAACTCCGCGTATTCTCTGTAGAATGTAAACAAAAAAGGTGGGTAAATCACAATCAACAATCCTGCCGACAGAATAACGGCAGAGAGAGACAACATTACGGTGCGGTTTGATTGGTACAGAAAAATAGAACAAATCGCGAGTATCAATGCTATTAAAATAAATGAGCTTCCAAGGATGATATCAAATACATCTTTGCGAATCATGATGCCCAGCAGCTCACGCTGCTCCCCGACAAATACTCCACCGTTGATTCCCAACCGGTCCAGCCGGCTGTCAGACCAGATATACAGACTTTTCCCGCTGTCTTCACGGTCCAACGGCAACAATATTTTATCCTGTTCATAGTTATAGGACCGGAAGGATTCATATACAATAACCCCGTCCTTGTAGATGATAATGTGCGTACCGTAAACGATCTCCAACAGTATGGCAGGTGTCTTAGCCTCCATCTCAGGAAGAACCATCCGGATCCACGCAGAAGAGGAGCCTGACGGCTTGTTGCCTGCCACCTCATTAGAACCTATCTTCTCCCACTCTTCTTGATCCGAAGGCGGCGCTGGAAGGCTGCCTTTCTGTCGGGCAGTGTCCCACAGCATATCCCATTCGGTTATGGTCTGTACATTCGACACCACTCTGGAGGCGGAAGCAGGAGAAGCTGCTGCGGCTGCCAGCAGCAACACAATCCAGAAAACCGCCACAAATTTGGGTATGTATTTCATATGTATAGCACCTCAAGCATCATTTTGGGTTGCCAACTTTCATCATATTTCCACTTTAACTATTTCTATGCACAGGAGCCTCACACCTTCTTGTGAGACTCGTTCGCTAAAATTCTCTGTTTCTCGTGTTTGTTCGCAGATCATCAACCTGATTTTCAATCATTTCCCGCTCTTTGTGCTCCTCGTGTTCCCTGAATTGGACCCACTGCAGGCTTTCCTCATCCTCATAGAGCGTCCATATATCCGAAAACAGGTAATCGCGGATTTCCACAATTTTGCCGTCAAGCAAGCCCCCACACCAATAAAGGCCATCCGGCCTGCGGATGACGGTGCGTCCAAACCCCGGTGTAGAAGCCTTCTGTCCGATCCGGATGCGGCTAAGCATACTGGGAAGTGTCAACCATTCCATTGTTCTTACCACCTCCATCGGTCTTCATCATATCACAACCCAGCATTTCTGCCAGCCGAATAGAGTCCGGTAAAGCCACACACAATAACTGTAAAGTTTAGTATTCCCGGCCAGTGGGTAAGGTCGGAATAAAGAGCTGTCTCGAATGGCTCAATATTGAAGGAGCTGATCAGCATGGAGGAAACCAACAAAGATCATCCAGCCCTGCGGGGCGCCGTTACCGGTACGGCCAGTGGGGAAGGAGAATCTGCAACACCTGATTTCGGGCCTTCCCTGCAAAATGCCGAGGTCAATTGGGAGAACTTAACCGGGGGGCCAGACGAGGCTTTGGAGAATGTCCCGGATGCCGATGATATCGCTCCTGACAGCCCTGTCGATCCGTCTGCTCCACCAGATTTCATTCTTGGAACCGATTTGTTAAACGGCTTTGACGGAGACGAATAATTGATTTAGTCTACAAATACGTGTTCAAAAGATGACTTTTTGAACTACCTCTACAAGGAAGGAGATGCAGCTCATGTATAGAGATCCTTTGACGCAAGCCGATATGGCTTATGAACGCTATAAAAAGCTGACCCCGACGGGAGACGATAATTATATTCCGGACGATGAACTGGAACATGTGGGAACCGCCACGACTCAATTGATCGATGAAGCAGACAGCACCTCCCTCGAGCCTGCAGCGTCAGCCCTTGCACAAAAGGTCGATACAGGCCTCATCGGTGAAGAGCACCCGCGCGGTGCGGGGTCTCCAAGTCCGGTTAAACGTGAAGATTGAGCCTAAAGGCACAGCATCTGTGCAAGTTACGCCGGCAAGGATTGGGGGCGCTCATGATGAAAGAACGCGCAAACCCTGTGTCTGATGATCTTATCACAAAACGGGATATAGATGAAGAGTTCGGCCTGCAGCCCGATACACCTGAAAATGCCGGAAACAAGGTCAGCAGACTCATCGTTTCCGGCATTTTGCTATATCGGTATCAGATCGGCAGCAAAGCTACCCTATCCTTCGCCTCCAGCTCCGCCACCATGTGGTTCCACGCCTCCGGTTTGTTAGGCAGCACTGTATAATAGCGGCGCAGGAAGGAAGTTACCAGTCTGGTGTCCAATTCGGAGACGCTGTCATCCTCAGGCATAAAGCCAAGATTAAGGCCTTCCACCGCTTCCCCGTCATTATTCCACGAAGGATGGACATATTCCAGGTCCAGAACCTTATATCCCAGATGGGACAGCACCTCGCGCCGCACATAAGGATTCATTGGCTTCACGCCGCCGAATTCATGATCATTGCCCAGGTACGGGTCATAAATTTCGGCGAACATGCCAAACAGCCTCTGCCCGCTTTGGGCCGCAAGCTCATGCAGGTCGGTCTGACGGTTCTTCCAGAGATAACGACCGATGCCAAGGCCGGGTCTGCCAATGATTGTGAAATCGGTCATGGCCACATTAAAATCCGGATAGTAGCGGTATTCCGTGGCGCCTACCACCTCTCCCTCGTGCACAGCAACAAAAACGCGGATGCCCGGGTCTTCCAGCGGTTCCTTCCACAGACTGTATTCCAGCACTTCCTCAGGCGGAAACACCTCCTGCATCAGACGGTGCATTTTGGCGAACAGCGGATCTTCAATACTCGTAATGCGATGATATTCCATATCCCCACACTCCTTGCTTCGATTCAATTCAGGAAACTGCCTGCTGCGAAAAGGGTTGCTCCATTCCATCAGCAAAGCATAATTACGGGACTGCTCGTCTTCAAGATAATCTGGCAGCACTTGAACGGGCATACGCCCGCAACGGAGCAGAAAGGTCAGCACAGGATCCTTCAATTCCCCGGCGAGTACGGCATCAACATATTGTTCAGCGGTCAACTGGTCAGCATGGGCATAGTAGCCAGGCATCCTCCCCGCCCCAAGCAATCGGTCAAGCTTAAGCTGTACTACCACATCATACAGTGAGAAAAGCAGCCATTTACCCAGCCCCAGTTTGCGGTAAGCCGGTCTGACGGCAATATCGATTACATACAGCGCATTGCCATCAGGCCGATGGGTGCGGATATAACCGTGATCCGCCACCTCTTCCCATGTGTGCTCGGCATGCCGTGGATCATAATCGACGATCAGGCTCGTCACCGAGCCCGCAAGCTGCCCGCCGATTTCCACACAGAGCGCCCCCTGCTGAAACCGCTCCACATGCGAAGCAAGCTGTTCCCTGTTCCACCACAGCTCCGCAGGATACGGCGGGGGAAAGCATTCCTGCTGGATGCGGATCATGCCGTCAAAATCCTGCGGGCCATAATTGCGAATAACGGCTTTGACGGGACGTTCCCCGTCAAATACGTATATTTCCTTGTAATACACCCGCTCAGCTCCAATCCGTGTAAAGATCGGTGCGCCGGTCCCTCCACGTCGTCACCGAACCGCGCTCCCGCACCTGATACAGCAGGTCCAGGTCCAGATCCGCCGTTACGATCATATCATCATTCAATTCGCCTTCCACCATGATGCCGCGTGGCGGAAACGGAATATCGTTCGGCGTAATGACGGCGGCCTGTCCGTAGTTGGCTCTCATGAAATCCACCGTCGGCAATGCGCCAACCGTTCCGGTAAGGACGACATAGACCTGATTTTCCACCGCACGGGCATGGCTCGTATAACGCACCCGGTAGAAGCCATGACGGTCATCCGTACACGACGGACAGAAAATGATATCCGCCCCTTTGGCTTTGGCCATGCGCACGATTTCGGGGAATTCGATATCATAACAGGTCAGCATCGCAATCCTGCCCTTTGCCGTATCGAACACCTGAAGACCCTCACCTGGAGCCATGTTCCATTCATGCACTTCCGTTGGCGTAATATGCAGCTTTGCCTGCTCAGCAATACGGCCGTCAGGATAGAATAAATGCGCTGTATTATATAAACGGTCACCTCTGCGCACCACATGAGTTCCGCCGATAATGTGCATATTCGTGCGCTTGGCAAAGGAAGAAAACAGCTCACGGTAACGGTCTGTAAAATCAGGCAGATCGTTAATCGTCAGCGCATTGCCCTTGCTGTCGCCGATGGACATGAGCTGTGTGGTAAAAAACTCGGGAAACAGCACAAACTCCGCGCCAAATTCCTCTGCTGTCTTCATATAATGCTCCGATTGCAATGCAAACTCCTCAAACGATTGAATCGTATGAAGATGGTACTGCACGGCTGACACTCTGATTTTGCTCATAACTCCTCCTTAACCAACCAGTGTACATTCATGCCCATTATAACTTGAACGTTTTTCATATTCCAGATAATCAGCTGCGGTCCATATGCCTGACACGCCCTGCGGAGGAAGCTGCCGGTAGCGGTCCTGCCGCGTTGGCCGATGGAGTCAGAATCCCCTTTCCCCTGAACCACAGCAACAGTGCCGCTGCCAGCAGTGCCGCCCCGTTGATGACGAACACCCACTGAATGTCAAGCATATAGCCAAGCATGCCGCCGATGATCGGGCCGGCCATCATCGCCAGCTGTGAGGAGGACTGGTTCAAACTGAAGGCACGGCCGCGGAAATCCGGCTCCGTAACTTGCACGATCAAAGCATTGATGGCCGGAAGCACGGCGGCATAGAAGAGCCCGTAGCCAAACCGCAGCACACCAAAGCCGATAAAATCAGTTACAAAAAACTGCAGAATATTGCCGATGCCCGAGCCGATCAGACCGATAAGCAATACTTTGCCGTAACCGATGCGGTTGCCGATCTTTCCCCAGCGCGGTGCCATCAGCACCGTAGCAATACCGACCGCAGAGAAGACGATTCCCGAGGTGAGTGAGGCGCTGCTGCGGTCGACCCCCATCTCCAGCACATATACCGTAATCAGCGGCTCCAGAATCATGACTGAGAAAGTACTCAAGGCAACCAGGCCCAGCAGAATGACGAAGGTCCGGTTGGCAAAGGCCAGCTTCAAATCATCCCTCACATGCGACCTCGCTCCCGAACGGTTGAAATTCTGCTCCTTTGCTCCGAACGTCCCGATCAGAGCTGCGATCAGCACCACGGCGGCCGAGAAGAGAAAGGCATTCCGGTTGCCGTAATAATGGCTCACCACCCCGCCGATCAGCGGACCAATAATGCTTCCCGTTGCGCCGGAGGTCGCCATTACGCTCAAGGCATAACCCGTTTTCTCCTCAGGTGTATTGGTGGCAACAAGCGCAATCGATGCCGGGACAAACCCGGCCAGCAGCCCCTGCAGCACCCGCACCACCAGGAAGGTGTAGGGATCAGTAACGAAATAGCTCAGAAGATACAGCGCCGCCAGGCTGAAGCCCGAGCGGATCAGCATCGGCTTGCGCCCGTATTTGTCAGACAGGGAGCCCCAGTAAGGGGCAATAAGAGCACTTGCCAGAAAAGTAATGCCAAAGGCGATGCCTGACCAAATCTCCAGCCGGTCCGTCACCCCCAAATCTGCGCTCATGAAGATCGGCAGAAAAGGGATGGAGATGGAGTAAGCGGTGCTGCAGAAAAATACACCAATCCACAGCACCGCAAGATTACGCTTCCAAGAATATGCCATAAATCTCACGTCCTTTCTGTTGCCTTCCATTCTACGCCAGTTTCGGGAAATGTCCACCACCGACGCCTGTCTAAGCTTGGAACGGGGGCCAGCAAGCTGGTATAATTATGGGGAATGGAGATGAGATCAATGGCTAAAAAAAGAAGACCGACAGCTTCGGCACAAGCCCCACAGGATAAACCCGCCACCCTGAAGGACCTGCTCAGCCCGGAAGTGCTTGATAAACTGAAAGCACAGGCAAATGAGGCCAAAGCGGAGCAGAACAGACGCGAGGAGGAAGAACGGGCGAAGGTGATCGAAGCACGCAAGGCCGAGCAGAAGCGGCTGGAAAATGATTTCGAGTACCTGCTGAACAACAGCAGCCCGGACTGGAAGAAGCACAAATAAGCCAGAAACCCCTAATGGGTTTTTGGCTTATTCAGTGATGCGCTTACAATATAAGTCTGATCCAATACAGAACCCCGATCCAGACCGGCAGACTGAACAGAATGCCCCAAATCAGGCCTTTGATCAGCTTGGTATTGATGTCCATGGTTCACTGCCCCTTTTCTTCGGGAATAGCAGCAGTATGGTCAAGAGACGGGACTTTCAACCCCGGATTTTTCTTCTCCACGTACTATAAGGTATGATAGAAAACGTAAAAGTTATCAGCTGTCTCAGATTTAATCGAAGCGGAGGTCATAGTCATGATGAAAAAAAGAATGCAGCGTCCCCTGCTGCTGAGCTTGTTTGCCCTGCTGCTCATCGCAGTGGCCGGATGCGGCACGAAGCCGGCGACAGGCAGCGACCAAACAGGACAAACGCAAACCGCCAGCGGCGCCGGGCAGGATTCTGCCACGCCTTCCGGCACCGGAAACGTCGATACCAGCGGCGCCGCCTCACACCCTGTAGTGACGATCGACATGGACAGTGGCAAGCAAATCAAGCTCGAGCTATACCCGGAGGTTGCCCCGAATACGGTGAACAACTTCATTTCGCTGGTGAAAAGCGGATTTTATGACGGCACCACCTTCCATCGTGTCATTCCCGGCTTTATGATCCAGGGCGGCGACCCGGACGGCAATGGCACCGGAGGACCGGGTTACGGCATTAAAGGCGAGTTCAAAACAAATGGTGTAGAAAATAACCTGCTGCATACGACTGCCGTGCTGTCCATGGCCCGCGCAGCCGATCTCGACTCAGGCGGCTCCCAGTTCTTCATCATGGTTGCGGATGCGCCAAGCCTTGACGGTCAATATGCCGCCTTTGGCAAAGTCACCGAAGGTATGGATGTGGTCAATGAAATCGTGAACCTGCCGCGTGACGCAAATGACAAACCGGAGAACCCTCCGGTGATGAAGAAGGTTACCGTGGATACACTAGGCAAGGAATATCCTGAACCGGAGAAGGTTCAATAACATCGGAGGCCATAACCCAAAAAGAAGCAGGCCTGGTCTGGCAGCATGCCGAACCAAGCCTGCTTCTTTTTAGTTTCCTTTGTACATCAGGATCAATCTGTTGCTGTCGATGTGTGCTCTACCATTGCCTCAATAATAGTATCCCAATCTTGATCATGAAGCTCATGTCCTGTCCCCGGCAGTGTCAGCAGTCTTGCGCCGGGAATGGTTTTGACAAGAGACGTTGCGTGTACGTAAGGGATCACCGGATCCTCTGTACCGTGAATAACCAGGGTAGGAACAGCTATCTCGTCCGTCCTTGCCAGATAAGCTTCCCCGCCCACTACCATACCGTGATTGTTCATACTCTCCGGATTGCTGCTTCTTTCCACTTCCTCGGTTGCCAACCGGCGAATCCTGTTTTCATCATACGCATGCCTGATCCCGGCGCAAATTTTTCCTCTAGCCACGATAAAATCCACTACTTCTGGTTCATTCGCCCAGTTGATTGTCCCGACATTCGCAAAAAAGCTCATCACCTTCTCCTCCATCGGCGGAAGATCAGGAGCGAAATTCGAGGATGAGATGAGCGTGGCGGTCAGGATTCTGTCGGGATGCCGAAGAGCGATGATCTGAGTTAACAATCCCCCCATGGACATGCCAACAACATGAGCTTGATCAACTTCAAGGGCATCCAGCACACCAATGGCATCATCGGCCATATCTTCAAACGTATAGCCTGGGTGACCCAGTGTATAGGTGGTAGAACGCCCAACATCGCGGTTATCATAACGAATGACAAAGCGCCCTGCTTCAGCAATGCGTTGACAAAATTCCTTCTCCCACCACACCATGGAGGATTGGGCCCCCATGATCAGTAAAACGGCTGGATCAGCCTGATTTCCGAAGCTTTCGCAGCATATATCGACACCATTAACTTTAATAAGCTGTTCGTTCATAGTCATATCCCCTTTGCTTGAAGCATAATCCGAAACGAAAAAAACACAGACATCGTCATGTCTGTGCAGTGTAATCGAAATATGAAATGCCCATATGTCCGCAAAAGAAAATATCCACATGCAATAATATGCATGTAAAAAGAAGCACCCCAATACAAAGAGTGACCTGTTACGAAAGGCGGACTCACGTGAAAAAGGCAAACCTATCCCGATTACTCTGCACAAAACAGAGGAGAAGCAGCAATTACAGTGATTTGCATTGCTTTCTCAATCGAGAAAAATTTACCACACGTAACCCTCCTGTCGTTTAATTAACAACAGATTACCATATCTAATTTGCACTGTCTACATTAATAGAAAAAGGACAGCCCCCAAGTCATTTTTTTGACTTTTGAGATTGCCCTCCTTCATTGAGTGGTTTAATTCTGTTCTTCTCCATGCACCCGCCGGGCAAAGTCTACAAACTGAAATTTGTCGAGACGGTGCCGGGATTCGGTATACTGGAATTGGGTCGTGTCCTCAAGGTAGATATAGTTGCGGACGACGACGATATGCTGATAATCATGCAGATCCAGCAAGCGGCGGTCTTCGTCTGTAACTTCCTCTACGGAAATTTCCTTCTTGGCATAGCTGATCTTCAGCTGCAGCTCCCGCTCCAAATATTCAAAGATAGAATGGCCAGCAATTTCCTTGTTCAGAGACCCGACGATGGAGGAGAGAATATAATCCTTATCCAGAATAATCCGTTCTCCTTTAATCTCCCTTGACCTGACGACCTGCCAGACATGCTCTCCTGCAGTAATCTGCAGCTGTCTCGCCAACTCAGGGGAGGCGGGAATCTGCCTGACCTCATACACATGAGTCTTGGTACTTCTGCCGAGCTTTTCCGACATTTCCTTGAAAGATATAAGTCCGGTTACTGGAAAATCCATTCGTCCTATATCCAATACAAAAGAGCCTTTGCCCTTGACCTTGTGGATATATCCGTTCTGGGCCAGCAAATTAAGGGCCTTGCGCACCGTTTCTCTTGAGGTTTCATATTCAGCGGTTATATCATTTTCCGAAGGTAGCTTGGTACCGGGAGCCAGCTCCCCGGCCTGAATCTTCTCCGAGTAGTCATTGAAGATTTGCAAGTAGATGTTTTTATACAATGTGATCACCGCATTCATTTTAACATGGGCATTCTGCATTATCCAGCTACCGGCATCGGCATCGGAGGAACTGACTTTCCCCTGTTCTAAGAACTTATGAAGAGACGCTGTTGGAAGCGTACATGAACAGGCTTTTATTCTTTAAGATGAACCTTAAGAATAATATCCTGCGATCCCCGAACCTCGCCAAGCGGCATCTCTTCCACCTGCTCAATTCGTTCCTGCCCGCCAGCCAGAATAACCGGCGTAATCATCAGAAATCCGGCTGCCCTGATACCCTCGTGGTCAAACTCCAGCAGCAATTGGCCGGCTTTGACCACATCACCTTCCTGAACATGGACGGTATAACCGCGGCCTTTTAAAGCTACCGTATTGATTCCGACATGAATCAGGATCTGAACGCCGGAGGCATGCTCCAGCATCACGGCATGCTTGCTCTTGATCACATGGGCCACAACACCGTCGAAAGGAGCCGTAACTCTACCCTCTGCCGGTTCCACTGCAATTCCCTGCCCCATGGCACCGCTTGAAAAGGCAGGATCGGGCACTTCCGCCAGTTCCACCGCTTTCCCCGACAATGGAGACCGGATTTCCAGAACAGCCTCTGGGTTGTCTGCACTTTCAGAAACGGCTGCATGCCCTTGTTCGGCAGACACGCCGGAATGATCGGCAGCTTGCGTTTCGGCATTGTTATTGCTGTCCGCATTGTCAATTGTTTTGCGGTTCGTCCATTTGCCATAGAGCAATGTAGCGGTGAACGGAATGATCAATACAATAGCCATGCCCAGGAAGAACACACCCCACTGGTTAGGGTAAATGGACAGAAAACCGGGAATACCGCCGACGCCAACGGAGGATGCCAGCACACCATTCACCGACAGCAGAACACCGGCAATGGCCGAGCCAATCATACCGAAGATGAACGGAAACTTAGCTCTGATATTGACACCAAACATGGCAGGCTCCGTTACTCCCAGAAAAGCGGAAACCGAAGACGTTACAGCCAGGCCCTTGCTTTTCTTTTGTTTAAATACGTACATCATGCCCAGCGCCGCTGCACCTTGCGCGATATTCGAAAGTGCCAGCATCGGCCACAGGAAAGTGCCACCTTGAGAACCGATAAGCTGCACATCGACTGCCAGAAAGGTATGATGCATGCCCGTAATGACAAGCAGCGCATACAATCCGCCATAGATCAGGCCGCCAAGCGCAGGAGCCAAACCGAAAATATACACCAGGCCGGAAGTGATTGCGTTTCCAATGGCAAATGTAACCGGCCCGATCACGGTAAAGGCCAAAAAACCTGTAATTAAAAGTGTTACGGGAGCGACGATCAGCAGTTTAAACGCGTCAGCCACCCTTTTATTCAAAAATGCTTCAATCTTCGCCAGAATATAAGCCGATACCAGAACAGGCAGCACCTGGCCTTGGTAACCGATCTTCTCGACCTCCCAGCCGAACAGATTCCAGACAGGAACGGTACCATTCGTCTTGGCATCTGCATAGCCATAACCGCTGAGCAGGTCGGGATGGACAAGAATCAGTCCGAGCACAATGCCAAGCAGCGGACTGCCCCCGAAACGGGTGACGGCAGACCAGCCTATGAGTGCCGGCAGGAAAGTAAATGCCGTGCTGGCAATCGTATTAATGATGGACGCGAAATCCTTCCACTCGGGATAGACCTGTACCAGTGATTGCCCTGCGAAGAAAATGCCCGGTCCTGTTAAAATATTGTTAATCCCGAGCAGCAGACCGGCAGTAACGATCGCCGGCAGAATGGGGATAAAAATATCCGCCAGCGCTTTGACAGCCCGCTGAAGCGGGTTTTGCTTTTTGCTCGCAATGTTCTTCAGCTCATCCTTGGAGACCCGCTCTCCGCCGGTGATTTTCATCATCTCGTCATATACCTGGTCGACAAGACCCGGCCCAATAATGACCTGGAATTGCCCCTGGGTGGAAAAATGCCCCTTGACCAGCTCATTGCTTTCAAGTGTGGCTTCATCCACCTTGCTTTCATCATGAAGCGAAAATCTGAGCCTGGTGACGCAGTGGGTGGCCGCTTCGATGTTTTCTTTACCACCGACGGCCTGAAGAATCAGCTCTACATCCTTTTTATCAATCGCCATGTTACGCTCCTCCTCTGAATTATTAAGCATCTGGTCTGTTGCTTACCGTATAATCCACATATATGAAGCAAACGGAGTCAGCTTTGTCCGCTGCAGCAGTTCAGGTTCAATGTCTGTGTTGCCCAGCAAGAGCTCCACATGTCTGCCTTTCACCGTATTCCAGAAACGGTCTGACAGCTCGAATACAGCCTCATCCCCGCTAAAGTTGGCAATGACCAGCAAGGTCTCCCTGCTGTTGCTGCGGCTGTACGCAAAAATCTGAGGATGCGCCTCGTCCAGCCGTTCATAGTTCCCATCCGTGAATACCTCGATCTGCTTGCGCAGCGCGATTAATTTGCGGTAATGATGATACACCGAATTCGGATCTGCCAGCTGCTGTTTCACATTGAGCGAAGGGTAACGTTCATCCACCTTGATCCATGGGGTGCCGCTCGTAAAGCCTGCTTGAGGACTGCCGTCCCACAGCATCGGGGTTCTGGAATTGTCCCGCGAACGCTCCTGAATGATTGCAAATGCTTCCTCGTCTGTTTTACCCCGTTCTTGCAAAATCCGATACATATTTCTGGACTCGATATCCCTGATCTCATCTATGCTGTTCCACTGCGGATCTGGCATTCCGATCTCTTCTCCCTGATAGACATAAGGGGTTCCCTGCAATCCGTGCAGAGTCGTTGCCAGCAGCTTGGCGCTTTCGGCCAAATACTGCCCGTCATCCAGAAAGCGGGATACGGCGCGCGGCTGGTCGTGATTGTTGAAGAACAAGGCATTCCAGCCCCCTCCCTGCTGCATTCCGAGCTGCCACTTGGACAGCAGGCTTTTCAGCTGCTCGAAATCGTACGGCATAAGCTCCCACTTGTTATTGTTCGGATAATCCACCTTCAGATGGTGGAAGTTAAACGTCATGGAGAACTCCTTTTCATCCGGGTCGGAATAACGTATGCAGTTCTCCAGTGTTGTGGAAGACATTTCTCCGACCGTCACCATATTGTATGGAGCGAATACCTTCTCGTGCAGTTCCTTCACAAATTCGTGAACACGCGGCCCGTCGGTGTAATAGATGCGCCCATCTGCCGGCTGGTTCGGACCAAAGTCATCAGGGAACTGCTGATTTTTGGAGATCAGGTTGATAACATCCAGTCTGAAACCGCTCACACCCTTTTCCGCCCAAAAGGTCATCATTTTGATAACTTCATCTCTAACCTGCTCATTTTCCCAGTTTAGATCAGCCTGGGTCTTGTCAAACAGCGTAAGATAATACTGCCCTGTCATTTCGTCATACTGCCATGCCGGTCCGCCGAATTTGGATTGCCAGTTATTCGGGGGTCCGCCAGCAGGCGCCGGGTCTCTCCATATATAATAATCCCGGTACGGATTATCCTTAGATTTTCTGGATTCCTTGAACCATATGTGTTCCGTGGAAGAGTGGTTGACGACAATATCAATCATCAAGTGCATCCCGCGTTTTTTGAGCTCACAGACCAGCTCTTCAAAATCCTCCATAGTGCCGAATTCGGGATTGATGCTGTAATAATCTGCTACGTCGTAACCGTTATCATTTTGTGGACTGACATACACCGGCTGCAGCCAGACGATATCAATCCCGAGATCCTGCAAATAATCAAGCTTGCCGGTCAGTCCCTGGATATCCCCCGAACCCGAGCCAGTCGTATCCTTGAAGCTCTTCGGATACACCTGATAGACCGTAAGCTTTCTCCACCAGTCCTGTTGCTTTGTACTGCTCATATAGAAGCCTCCACTATCCATGTAATAAAAAAAATAATCCCCTACCCAAACAACATGTATATACAAGCAAGTTGATTCTATACCTGTATATACAAGTTGTCAATCTTTTTCTGCCGTCGTTTGGCTAACAAATTATGAGACTGCTTCCTGTAGGAATACAAAAAGAGCCGCTCATTAGCGACTCCGGTGTTGATGGCTCCACTTTGGAGGAAAAATTGGAGAAGAGCGTCAGAGCCCTTCTCCATAGCAAAAAAGGTTTTTCTACTGCTTCTCTTTTTCATGTTCTGAGGCGCTCCGAGAACGAAGCTGCGTACATATCCCAAGCGAAAAAAAACGACCTCCCTTCGCTCTGGAAGGATGGTCGAGGCGTGCTTCACCATACTGAATACTTATATCCTACCCCCGTCGCACCCATGTCTGCAAGACTTGACCCAAAAACAGCAACTTTGAACGATATTTCGTACAAAATCCTGGGGATGGACACTTGCGCGCTCTCTTTTGTACGTTTTTTCGTACAAAGTCCTGGGGATGGGAGCCAGATCGCTCTCTTTTGTACGTTTTTTCGTACAAGGCCCTGGTAATCGGCACTCGCACGCTCTCTTTTGTACGTTTTTTCGTACAAGGCCCTGGTAATCGGCACTCGCATGCTCTCTTTTGTACGTTTTTTCGCACAAAGTCCTGGGGATCGGCACTCGCACGCTCTCTTTTGTACGTTTTTTCATACAAAGTCCTGGGGATCGGCACACTCATGCTCTCTTTTGTACGTTTTTTCGCACAAAGTCCTGGGGATCGGCACACTCATGCTCTCTTTTGTACGTTTTTTCATACAAAGTCCTGGGGATCGGCACACTCATGCTCTCTTTTGTACGTTTTTTCGTACAAAAGTCTGAGAATGGATGCTCACGTGCACGCTGGAATATAAGCTTAGGTGGATATAGCTCGCACAAGCTCGTCTATCCGTGGTGGGATATCCAAATTTTTGATTGGAAATAGATTCAATGAGACCTCTGAACGGTACGACGAAATTTTCATTCGTCAGTGTTGCCACGAAGCGACATGGAAGTCTCATATCTCATATCTCATATCTCATATCTCATATCTCATATCTCATATCTCATATCTCATATCTCCATAAACCTAATATCTCCATAAACCTCCGAATTCCCGTGGCCTACGATTTCGGAGGCTTCGCCGTTAATTACTCCAGCGCTCCCAATGCTGCCTTGGCCGCCTGGGCGATTAACTCATTGTCATATTTGGCATCCTTGGTATCACGGCTGGACAGCACAGCGATAATGATCGGCCCCCGGTCTGGCGGCCATACGATGGCAAGATCGTTGCGGGTTCCGTAGCTTGCGGCCCCGGTCTTGTCACCGACTACCCAGCCCTCCGGCACACCCGCCCGAATTAATTCGTCACCTGTAGTATTTCTCTTCATCCAATCGATAAGCAGTTCTTGTTTGTCAGCAGGCATGGAATCGTCAACCGCCAGCACTTTAAGGCTCCGGACGAGCGCTTTCGGAGTGCTGGTATCGCGTATATCCCCGGGGACGGCTTCATTCAGCTCTGTCTCATAGCGTTCTGGCATAATTACTGTGTCGCCAATCTCCCTCATCGCTTTTTCGAACCCTTCAGGTCCCCCCAGCTCCTTGAGCAGCAGATTTCCGGCCGTATTGTCGCTAAAGCGAAGGGCCGCATCACTGATCTCTTTCAGGGTCATGCCGGTATCCACCTGCTGCTCCGTAATCGGGGAATACGTAACCAGATCATCCTTGGTATATTTAATGATTTTGTCCAATTCGTCATCAGATGCTTGCCGCAAAATCGCACCTGCTGCCAGAGCCTTGAACGTTGAGGCATAGGCAAAACGCTCATCCTCCCGATAGGCAATTTCCTTACCAGTGCCTGTATCCACAGCATACACACCAAGCCGGGTCCCGAACCTGCTTTCGAGCTTCCCGAAAGCGGGATTCATTCCATCGGACATATCCTTCTCAGCCGTCGGATTCGATACGCCCGCTGGTTGACTCACAGCGTCCGCAGACTGATTTATAGCATCCGTTTTTGTGCAGCCAACCAGTATAACTAGACAAAGCACCGACGCCCATAAAGCTATTTTATTTATACCCGTTAAGTATTTTTTCAAGATGTAACCCTCTTTTCACAATGATATCGTTTAAAACTTACAGGCTTTCACAGTATCTGTCCGGCATCACCGCCCTGATTGCTCTCTATGTATTACATTTGTAATTTTTAAAAGTCAAGTTCAGTCCTTAAGATCACAAAAAGCTTCGTACCACTGAGTTCGGGCGCCCTACAAGCGTATTAAAGCAAAAAAAGGACCCTCGTAAAGGAGCCCTTCTAATAGTATAATCGATAAACGAAAATGACCCGCTCATAGGTCCCCACCTGTGAGGTCACTTCTTCCGTAGTAACATTTTGCTTGGAGGGGTGAACCCACTCAAAGTTGTTGTGCTGGGGACGGTTGGTGGACCGTCCTTATTTCTATTCTTACTTTAACATACCCTTTTTTACACCTCAAGATAATAGTATGAGTATCATGGAAAAGGACGTATCCCGCAGGAGATTCTTCAAAGCTTCTCCCTATACGCTTCAAGCTTTTGCTCAATCATGGACATATTTATCATAAGCTGATCGATCCGGTTGGCTATCCTTTCCTTCTGCCGATTCAGGACATCCACACGTTCCAGAATTGTATTGTCCCCTTGAAGGGTTAATTGTGCAAATTCCTTCATTTCTTCAATGGTCATGCCGGTGTCCCGCAGACAGCACGCGAACTTCAGCCATTCCATGGCTTCCTCGTCGAAGACTCTTGCACCGAATCCGTCTCGTTTGATAGGAGGGAAAATCCCCTCCTTTTCATAATAACGCAAGGTATGAATGGACAATCCGGTTTCTTCTGCAACCTTGCCGATTGAATAACTAATATGACTCTCCCCTTTAACCAAGAACCAGGCTCTGCATGTACGCCTTAAACTCCTCGTCGCTCAATTGTTCCCGCTTCTTCAATATTTCTTCGGCATCTTTACCTGCAGGGTACCTTAATCGATTACTTTCGTCCACCGCAGCTTTATAAATCGTTTCAGCAACCATTTCCGGTGTGGCCTGCAGATGAGCATTATTTTGAACAAATTTCTCAAAATCCTTGTTAAAAGAATCAGTGAAATCATTATAGTCTGACAACGCCTCATGATTCAAACGTACAGCTGAACTGTACCACGGAGTATTCACAATACCTGGCTCGATCAATTTAACCCGGATATTCTGGGAAGCCAGTTCATAAGACAACGATTCGGAAAAGCCTTCTACGGCAAATTTGGTTGCATGGTATAAAGAGGTCAGAGGGAACGTGATTCTGCCGCCTTGAGAAGAAATGTTGATAATCAGTCCGTTCCGGTTTGCCCTGAAATGGGGCAGCATCGCTTGTGTTGCGCGCATAAGCCCAAAAACATTGACGTCAAACTGATTATGAATCTGTTCTTCGGTAGCAGCTTCAAAAATCCCCACTGCCCCATAACCGGCATTATTCACAAGCACATCTATTTGCCCGAAGTGCTCTATGGCTTCATTTACCGCTTGATGGATCGTCTCAGGCTGTTGAACGTCCATACGAGTGACTAAAATATGGTTATGGCGGATGAGCTCGGTTTCCTTTTCAGGTGAGCGCATAGTTGCTGCGATGTTCCATCCCTGTTCTGCAAAATGCATGGCTGTTGCTTTACCAAGTCCTGTGGATGCCCCTGTAATCAAGATTGTTTTCATCATATAATCCTCCCTTTTCAATGAGTGTTTTTAGTATAGTGCCTAGAGTTTACTCTATAGCAAGGCAAAAGTTTTGAGAGGAAAACAACCAAAACTGAGGGGACTTCTCTCTGTTTCTATTCAGGTGTATTATTTCCTGCGCTCATTCAGCGCGCTCTTGAACACGTACCGGATGCCTTTCCCTGCCATGGGCTCATCGTTATATCTCGGTAGCACATGCAAATGTGCATGCATGATGTGCTGGCCTGCGGTTTCACCGCAATTCCAGCCAATATTATATCCGTCCGGCTGATACAGTTTGTCTATGTGGGCTTTTGCCTGCTGGAGCAAAGTATAAGTGGCCTCCCATTCCTCAGGTGTCAAATCAAAGGCAGTCTCCCGATGATGCTTGGGAACAATCACACCCGCCCCTTCAAGGATGCTTCCTTTCTCCCGAGCTTCTTCCAGTTGCAAAAAACGGCAATGTTCATTGCTTAATATTTCATTATCCCTCGGTTCAAGTTCCGAGTTGCAAAATATACAGTCTTTCTGCATGCGGGCTCCTCCAGGATTTTCAGTAGTTTAGTTTTATACAATAAAGTCAGCGTCGAGCTTCCCTGTCTGATAATATGGGTAGTCCATTGAAGCTTGTATTTTTCGCACCGTTTCTGTATCTGTAAACCATTCGAGCAGGTATAATCCCAGATCAACTGAAGTCGCCACCCCGCCGCCTGTAACGGTATTTCCGTCTCTCACAATTCTGGCTCTGACTACTTCTCCGCAATAGGGCTCCAACAACTCATATGCAGGCGGGTTGGTGGTTGCCCTTTTCCCATCCAAAAAACCCGCCGCTCCAAGCAGCAGCGCTCCGGTACATACCGAAACCTTGTACTTAACATCCCTGGCTGTTTGTAACCATTCTACAAACTCCGCATCATCTTTCAGTTTTCTGGTCCCCAAACCACCAGGAATGAAGATCATGTCATATGTTGATAAGTCATTGGAACCATGCTCTATTTTCATAGTAATGCCCAGCTCATCCGTCACCTCAGGCCGATTCGAACACAGATCCCAAGAGACGTTGTCCATAAGATTTAAAATTTTCAGGCGTGTAATAGCGTCATAGAAACCTACAAAATCCAGCATTGTCATTTGGTCAAACAGGATAAAAGCGATTTTCATCTATGAGTACCTTCCTTATCAAATAGCAAGAAGTCCTTTGTGTTAATATGTTTGATTTCGGAAATAACGACCTTTTCTCCACAGTCGTTTGTTAACATTTCATACAAACCATCGGGTACAAGCTTATACCGGGGATTACCAATAAAATCACCCAAATCCTTCCACACAGCATAGAAGCGTTTCTCACCCTCAACTCCAGTGAATATATCTTTTTGATAATCGTCATCGCAACCAAAATAAGCTTCATAGATAAAATCATACTCATGACCGATTTGTCCATCATAAGGGTAGATATTCCCAATAATCCCAATCAATTTAGGTTCTATGATATCAACATTGATCTCTTCTTTTACCTCGCGCTGCAAAGCCGACTTACTGTCCTCTCCGTACTCAATGGTACCGCCGACCGGGCGAAATGTGATGACCCCGTCTTCCTCCGGAAACTCTTCTAGCAAAATGGAGGATCCTCTACGAATAATGCACAACGAAGATGCTCTGTAGCGCAATGTCACTGCCTCCCCGTGTTCTTTTCAAGAAACCTGTTGATCAAGGGCATATCCGGCGGTGACAGGTCGCTTGGCATTTCATCAAAGGCAAAAAAACGCACCTCTTTGGTTTCAGTTCCGTCCTCCACAGCTTCCCCTATGAAATCAGTACATTCATATGCGGCCACAACATTGTACACTTCATCACCATTGGGATACTTATAATACAGGTCTTTCCCGGAGAAAACATGAAGCAGTTCAAGTTTCGCGGCAGTCAGCCCTGTCTCTTCAAAAAGCTCCCGTACCGCCGCTTCTTCCAGACTTTCCCCAAGCTCCATCGATCCTCCCGGCAGTGCCCACAACCCATTATCTGCTCTGCGCACGAGCAGCAACTCCCGGTTGCGATGCAGAAGCACACAACCTCCCGCCATAATAATCGGCCTTGAGCCAACTAATTTTCGAATTTCACTTATGTATCCCAATGTGACGATTCCCTTTCATATGAAGGTCTGGTATGTATATACAATATACGAGAATGTATTTATCTGCCAGTAGAATCTATCACTCTTTTGTCATAACATTGCGACTTTCCACTTGGACTGTATATTCCGCAAGTGTCTGATGTCCTGCCCGATTCTTGAACAGCCACAGCTCCGGTGTATCCCGGATTCCCTGCACCGCCAGCTCAAATGCCTCCTCTGGCAGCTTCTCCGCCTGTAGAAAAAGACGGTTCCCATCCGTTTCGGCTACTTTCAGCCTTATGGTTTCCCGGGTTCCATCGGGTATGGTCGCATACGCCCCTATCGCCTCAGGACCAACAGCGGCGATGCGCTTGCTGAAGGTTACGACCAGTTCGTCATCACCGGCGCGAACAGCCTTAACCGGAACAGGAGGCTCATCGTACATATAACCGCCCAAATGGTACTCATAGGCTGTCCAGGCATCGTATCCCTGCTCGCGTATTGACGAGTTGAATGCTGTCAGCCAATCCCTGCCTCTGATCATCCGCTCCAGTGAGCCGATATCTGTCTGTATACCAAGCGGAAGCCCGGGAAAAGCAGCCTGAATCGGATCGGCAAAGCGCTTGTACTCCGCAATATAGTCTGGCGGGAGCTTCGGCCGCATCCAGTCTGGCCAGTGGGTCTGCAGCACATGCATATCCGGCTGCACGCGGCGGATCATTTCAACGGCATCAATACCCTGCCACTCGCGGAGCTTGGCCGGCGCCAATCCCCGTCTGTCCCTTACCACCAGCGACCAGGTTGCGATCCGAATATCCGGCCTGGCCTGCCGCACGCCGCCAGAGCCGTTCACCAGTTCGTCAATCAGTCCGTTTACGGCCTCAACCCTCAGCTCAATCCACCGCCGGTAAAGCTGCGGTACCCTGCGGTAATAATTTGCGGCCCACTTGTTGCGGAATTCGGGCATCTCCGTGCTGTATCTTTCCTTGAATGCACGCTGCGCATGCGGCCCAACATCCCCATAAATTCCGCTGCGCAAGCCGTTCCACTCGGGAAAGTACGGCTCGGCCACTTCAAATCCGTCAAAAGGTACTTCCGTGACCAGGCGGGCGGCAGCCGCTTTTTTCCACTGCACATATTCCTCCGCAAAATGGGACAACCGCTGGAAGCTGTCCTTCGGTTCACGCAGCAACTCCATTTCCCAACTTCTCCACTCCGGGGGCAGATGCGATACGCCGAAAGAGCCGTTGCCAAGCACCATGGCCCATACCGCGATCCCCCTTCGCTGCAGAGCGTCTATAATCCGGGTATGTATTTTATTTTCCTGTACGACAAAATAATGAACGGTACGATAACCCGCGCTCTCGATTTCCTCAGCCACACTTGCTGCGGACCTGCCTTCATAATAGGGAAACAGCGGATCAAGCTGAATGCTTGGTCCTTGTAAGACCCAGGGCTTGATTGCATGTTCTGTTCCATTGACGTTTTGTGACATGGGTGACCTCCTGATTGAATAGGTGTGCCCTGGTAAAGGGAGCCCTTCTATACATTATGGTTATCCCCGTATGATTCATTCACAAGTCGTTACTTCCTCCGATATGCTTTCCCTTTTACCAGACAGCAGCCTGAACAGCAGCAGCATGCACGAAAAGAACACGAAGGCCACGGCCTCCTCGACGATGATGTAATAAGGATAGGGGCCGAGCACGTCCAACAAGGACGGCGTATCCGGTTTGCCCCGCAGAAACATGTAATTGGCATCCAGCAGCACATCGGCAATCCACACGACCAGCGCGCACACGTTCAGGAAGAGCATAGCCAGTCCAACAGACTTCCATGTGGGCCTGTATCCTTCAACCCAGGTCATATACAGGCTGGCAAGGATAATCACCCCGTGGGCCACAAAAAACTGGATATACCTGAAATGCGGAAATTCATACGCCAGATTGGGCGTCAGTGCAGCCTGCAGAGCGCCGGCTATGCCGGCAAAGAACAGTAACTGATACAGCAGACGGCTACGCGTCGCCAGCATGACAATGGAAAGCAGGAGCGTAATGCTGCATAGCTCCAGCGGAAGCGTCCGGCTTGCGTCCCATACCTGCTGATGAATGTACCAGAGATGCAGGCATACCTCTGAAGCCAGCAGGATCGCGGCAAGCATCCAGCGCAGTAGCGTTCGCAGTCCGGTGCGGCTGCGGATGCGGTGCCGCAGAATAAAAAGCAGCCACACCACAGCCGCAATAATGCCAATGCAGACCAGATGCGGCGGCGAGAATGCCTGAAATATTTCGCCGGACTGAGCGTCAAGCCAGGAAGGCTGCTCTCTCAACCGGATCTCCCCCTTATGAAGCCAAGACCTCTTTTTTGCGTCTCCATGCCCGGCTTTCGTCTGCGCAGAAACTGCCCGATGGCCGCTCTGGCACAGAACAGTGAAAACAACAGGAATAATACAGACCATAACCATGCAGGCACATGCGTCCAGGCCGCCAAATTGGCGGCATCCCCCGCCTGCGATGGGCTGAGCAGCGAAGCTGTGAGAATGATGATCGTACCCGCAACCGACTCTTCAAGTGTGATGAAGGCCAGCAGCAAGTAATACAGCTTGGTTATTGTACGTCCCCCTGCCAGCATAACGACGACATTCAGCACGATAAAACCGGCCAGCCACAGTAATCCGTAGCCTTCATGCACATACAGAAGAATCATGATTGCCGCAATCAACGTTATGATTCCCAAACCCCACTTGTGCAGCTGCCGGGCATGCAAATAAAACATCAGCACAGCAAACAGGGACGCCCCCGTATATCCGGCGAGGGAGGCCAGAATCGAACTGCTCTGCGAGGTCATTAAGGTATATGTAACTCCGCTGTGGTCCGCGTTCAAGTCAATCCGCTGCACCTGGCCGGACATCATCAACGTGACCACGGCATGAGCAAACTCGTGGATCATCGTGTCCAGCGTTCTGAATATATGGGAGAACGGAATAAACCGGGTGAGCAGTGCGGCTCCGGCCAGCAGCAGCAGCGTTTTGAGCCATTTTGTCAAAGCGGAATCGGCAACCTTTCCCGGTTATGCTTGGGCAACCAATAATACACGCTCAGAAGAGTGCTTGCCCGAACCGTTATATTCATCTTATGATAAGAGCAAGCCTACAGCAACTCGGCCGTATTTATTCCACAAAGGAGACCATCTTATATGCCAACTAACCGCAAGCTGTGGACGGATGGAGATTTCCAGGAAGCCATCGACCGCCACCTTCCGGTCCGCATTTTCGAGAACGACCAGCTCGTCGGCTCCGGCGGCTGCATCATACGCTTCGACGATACGACCGTTGTTATTCAGTCAGGCGTAGACGACCTCGCGTATCACGACCGCGACCGCTGCGAATTTTTTGAGCTGAGAAGATAAAGTGAAATAAGCTTCACAAATTAATATCAACAGGACCTCAACATAGGCATTTTACGTCTGTCTTGAGGTTTTTATCTATACACATTAATTTTAGGAGAGATGCAAATGATAAGTAAAAGATTTATAAAAACTATGGGTATGTTGATGGATGACCAAGGGGTCGAATTAGTTGAAGGATTTAACTTAGTTCTATTAAAACAGATTAAATCCCCATTTCCATTACGAGAAATATCGCTCTTGTTCAAAGAGGCAACTGACCTGAAAAAGAAGCATTTTGCATCTAACATGAATATGCAAATAAAAGTGATGGCTAACAAACCCTTTCCTGACTCACAATTAATTACTTTATTGCGGGCAAAGTATTTAAAAGAAAAGAGCAAAATATTGCTGTACCAGGAAATCATTAATCTTATATGTGATATATACGGAGAATTAGGAGAATTGACGGCTGAGAAATTTTTGTCGAATGAACAAAGAATATATGAGCAATTTGGACCAGCCCACTTCTATTGGGGATTGCGTCTGTTTCCAATTCATGACAGCAAGATAGAGCATCGTCTCCTTGAGTTCGGGGAGCAGCTATCAACCATTACGGATGCAGCAAAGGAAACAGCGGCGACCAACTTGGCAGAATCAAAGGATGAAAGTAAAGAAGCTAAAGAGAATTCTCTTATTACCAGGGAACGAAATCTTAGAGTAAAGGCTGAACAAGAAATCGAAACCCTCAAGAAACAAATAAGAAGTTTGGAAAAAAGTCAGGAACGCATAAAAGAAACTAATGAACTTATATCTTCGGAAAATTTATCTTTGGAAAAAAAGTTATCAGAGAAGGATGAAGCTATAGAAGTTTACCGAAATCAAGTAATCAACCTGGAAGCTGAAAAAGAGAATTTGAACAGTCAATTAAACCATCTTCAGAAGACACTGGATGAGCAAAAAACTAAAGAGCAGCAAACCATTCAAGTTTATGAAAATAAATTGAGAGAGTTAAATGCTGGAACGGAATTTTTGATCCAAAAATATGAACAAGATATTAAGAAATTAAAAGATGAAACCCCCTCTTCCAACTTAAGTTTACATGAAGTAGTAAAAATGTTAATGGATTATCTGTATCAGGCTATAGAAATAAATTTTGCTCAACTTAAAACCAGCCTCGACCGGACAGATCGTGAGCAGCTAAGAAAAAAAATGAATGACCACATGCAATTTATGGATTCCTTGGAGCTACTTCTGGAAGAACTTATACAACCATTACCTCAAATCAGTCCGGAAGAGACAGCAGATGAGAGTACACGGCAGACTGAGGAGCTGCCCAAAAAAGATAACCCTAACGATGAAACTACACATGCTCAACCAGGAACCTTTTATAGAATGGATCACGGAGGTTATATCAAGCTAGAAAATGGTGCAGCCTTTAACATACCAGAGTCATTGGTAAATAGCCTACAATTAGAGCATGAAGCTGAAGTAGAATGCGAACCCGCACACAGAGCTGATGGTTCCGTAAATTATATGATTCGAATGCTTTTTCAAGGAGATGATACTTGCGCTCCTATCACTCAATATATGGGGTATATACAACTTGGTGAGCACTTCAAATATTACTGTGTGGATATCTCCGATCCCAATAATCGTTACCCGTTGTACGAAAAAGACTTTGAAATTCAGCGGCCTAAAGACGGAGATCCATGCTTGTTTAATGTAGCACACGGTGGAGAACATGCACGCTTGTCCAAGCTTTATACAAGCTATGGCACGGATTATTATAAGAAAGAGAACACGAATGACAAACCAATTAAGGGGAACACAGGAACCGTTTCCAGAGAGAAGCACCAATCGCCAAATGCCGGCCGAGAACCGTTCCTCGAAGGTTGCAAGATTGTCATCATTGGCGGATTAAAGAAATGGTTTGATTCGGTTGTCGAGGAAACAGGAGCAGAATTCTATCATGAAAATGGAGAGTCCCCATCTAGAATTCACCCCAAATTGCGCCGGGCTGACGCTTTGTTTTACCTTCTTACTGCCAACTCTCATGAGGCAACTACGAGTTGTATTCCTATTGCGAAGGAACAAAAAATACCTCATTTCAAAATAGAAGGATCTAAATCCAACCTTCGTAAATTGCTTTGGGATAATCGAGACATGATACGAAACAAAAAGGCATCCGCTCACTAACTCATTGGTAAATGGGCACAAAAGTGCTGGAAGCCTTCTGTCTGTTGTCACCATGTACCTTATCTTCAACTAAGATCATTGTCTTACCATCTTGATGGTGATGCCATATATACCCTGCTGGTGGTTTGTTTGTTCGGCTTAGATACAGGTGGAACGGAGTCCTTATTCAAACCAGCTTCTTCATTAGCTGCTCTATAATCTGCTGGTCGATTTGTTGGAGAAGCGAATTTAATTTCGACTGGCTCGACAGTTGGATGATAATACTTTGAAAAATCAGGATAAAAAAGACCACAACAAGGGTGATTCTTTCTCTCATTATTTTTCCCGCCGAATCAGGGTTAGGACGATATTTAAAGGTTGTCTTTTCATGGATTTGCCCTCCCTTCTGTGGCGACGGGGGCGGCTAGCTTTTGTGAACGCTCCATTTCCTCCATAAGAGATACTGCCGCTGTACGTCATGCTCATCATAGCCATTCTGTACCATGACATTCAGGATGGCGCGAGGGATGGAATCAGTGTAGCCATACAAACAACTTCGGAGCCTTCCCATGAAATGTCATAGAGGACAACAAACACACGATGTGTTAGTCCTAGCTTCTGAATGCATTCTTTAACTTGATGATTCATGAATGATTTCTCCTTTCAAATTGTCTTCCCTTTTAGGTTAGACACTCTACAGGCAGGAATCACACCAGACATACAGAAGCATAGGGAGTTTTTAGAGTCTTGAATTTGTCATATCGGGAGTAGTCCATGAATAACAAGATAGCCTAGATATTAACGGTATCTCCCGAATGCATTCGATTAGATTGCCACATCACACTGTTTTAATGATTTACCGATTCGGTTTAGTCTTCTCACGGGCAAGAATAGTTGAATTTGCTAGGCTTCGTTATCTACCGCGCGCTTAATGGAAGTGCGTGGTGCTTAGTTGCATCAACATGTCTAAGCTCATTCATTTAATCAAGCGCAACAGAGAAAGCAGATTCAAGCATAGCACCAAAGTTATTAAAAGTTTCCATAAGCTCACCTGAAGGTTTATCGAGTTCAACAAAACTTTTTTTAGTAGCATTAAAACAATACCAAGCAATATCTGAATCTCCAAAAAAAATCAACTCATCTTCGTCTTTAATTGACTCCCAAGTTTCATTGGCATCAAAAAAACTATCAACCTGATTTACTGGCTGGGAATCCAAAAAGTTATTGTCTATCCCGTATATTTTCAGTCCATTAAATTCAATTCCATTTACTGTTCGTAAAAATTCAAAGTATTGCTGCGGAAGTATACCTTCACCGAATTTTTCCACTACAGACTTACGAAATCTTGATATTTCGTTTTCATTGGCAGGAGCATTGAGTTTTCGGTTTCGCTTTCCCCTTATTTTGGATATTTGGTCAATTTGCTCTTTCCACATATAATCACCTTCTTAAATTATTTATTCCTTTTTTGGAGGATAGATGTCTCCATCTGGAATAGGAAATTCTACTGTTTTACTATCCCCGGGTTTCATACCCTTTGTTAATGAATTCTGCTCGTTTGTAATAACCTTGTGATAAGGATCGTTTTTTATAAGAACTAAGTTTTCCAGGTTATTGGTACCACCTTGATCCAAAGGAATTTTATGATGAACTTGCCAGCCGTCAGGAACTAGTCCGTCTTCCTTCATATCTTCAATATCATTATCTGAAATTCCAGCTTGTTTTAATTCTTTTAATTTTTTAGGATCATTCGCCTTTGACTTCATCATCTCTTTCCTGACCTTGTTGAAATCCTTTCGCAATTGAGCTGTGTCCTCAGGATTTCTCTTATTAAATGTAACGCTTTCTGTTTTAACATTAGGAAGCGTTACATCCTCACCTTTTAATTTACCCACAAAGTCAGGACGACCATCTTTTGAGACGGCTTCTCCCGTCCCCTCAGTATCAGGCTTCTTCCCATTGTCAGGCTTTCCAGAGCCGCCGCTACCACTTCCGTGGTTACCGCTACCGTTGCCATGGTTACCGCCACCACTGCTTCCGTGACCGCTGCCTCCACCAGAAACAATACCGGAGCTGCCGCCATGGCCGCCCTTCTTGCGCCCTCCGTTGGTCAGAATACCCAGCAGGGTAATCGCTTCCTGCGGCGCCCAGCCTTCCTCCTGGATTTTCGCCACCGCTACTTCCTGGGCCTCACTCTTATAATAGTTAACTGCCGTTCCGTGTGCCATGCTCATCGCCAAAGCCATTCGTGGACGGTTGGTCTCGAGGTTCTGCATCGCTGTCTTCAGCTTTTGCAGCACTTCCGCCTGGTTCAGGTTGCTGCCCATGCTTCGTGCTCCGGTGTATACTTTCCCCAGTGAGCTCATTCCTGTGACCGCCAAGGATTCGGCCACTTCCTTCGCCGACTTCACGACGGTTGCGGTTTTGTCCACTGCTTTGACCGCCTTGCTGCCCAGCTTCGTGGCTTGGGCAACTCTACGCGCCGCTTTCGCTCCGGTCGCCGCCCAACCTGCAAACGGAATGGCGGACGCCACGGATAACGCTGCTCCGACATAGTCGCCCCGCGCCAAGGAAATGCCGGCATTGGCTAAATCCGCAATTTCACCGACCACCGGGATACATCCCACTACGTCCAGCACGACCTGCGTGACATCCAGGAACTTGTTCCAGAAGCCCTTTTTCTCTTCCTTCTTTGCTTCCTCGGCAAACGGCGCTTCCGGCTGTGGCTCCAGATCCTCGACGCTGACTGGTGCTTTGATCAGGCCATCCAGCTCCACCTCTTCGCCGCGGATGTCCGAGTTGCCGTCCAGTACCAGACTGCTGCTTCCGCTCAGCAGATAAATCGCCTGCTGCGCAGTAATCCCTATCTTCTTCTCCGACGTCCATTCCAAATCCTTCTTGGCGGACATCACAATGCTGCTGTCGCTTTGGATCGTAATGCCCCCGCTGTCCTCTAGCGAAATAAACAGGCTGCCCTCCGTCGCCGTCAGGCTCATATCGGATGTACCGAACTTGAGCTCTTTCCCGTAGTTCGTGCCCCAGTATTTCGTATCGGGGTCCTCCAGCTTGGGGGAAGGCTGTCCGCTTTTGCGGACCGAGCCCCGCACCATCGCTTCCTCTTCCCTCGCGCTTTGAAAATA
>NZ_JBHIRY010000043.1:0-38672 GCF_042138635.1 Paenibacillus medicaginis
AATTGTAGAATTAATCAATCACAGTTATGATGAATATATTATTGGGATAGTCTATAGTTCGATTCCGCTGTCCAACATGCTCAACATTAATTGAAAGATGATTCTTTCATCCAAGGTTTCACCTCCCAGTTCTATAATTATGGTGTTGCGAGCAGTTTGATGTCATTCGTACCATATTTCAAAAGAGGTGCGAAGTCGGAGTAAAGCATGGTATGCAAAGGAAAACAAAGGTATAAGGCGATTTACGACTTGTACCGATGGTTAACCCCAGCCGTTTGGACGAACATACGACTATGAATATCTATCACAAGCTTGCGGCTAGATAAGGAGATACATAGATTTTAGCACATACTCCAAGCAGCTTACTACCGGCGGCTTTTTTCACTATTTCAGCAAACTTAGATGACTTGCAGCTTTTTTCTTCGGCCCCGGCACATCACTATGGCCGCAACCTTAAACTTGACCCCTCGATTCCAAATTTAAAAATGTCGTACATAGAATTTTAGTTTACAAGCGTGATACATCTAACCGATCAAATGTTACATGTGCCCCCTATACTGAGTTCAAGGTGAGTGGTTGCATCACCCAATAAATGAACTCAAAGGAGAGTATTACTAATGAAAAAGCAATTATTGCTGCATCCCTACTGTCTGTCGTTGCCGTTTCTACCTCTGCCGCATTTTTGACAGGTTCTGCAGAGGCTGCTGCTTCCAAGGAGGCCACAGCTTCGGTCCAGTCCGGTGCTACGGGAATTGAAGCTGCCAGTGTAGAGCATATGAAAAGAACGGTATTTAGCCCGGATGGCAAGCTTGTGAGTATTTTCGAGGAGTGGCAGGATACGGTATCCCCGCGCTACAAAGGTACGGCCACTTCAGCCGAGGATGGCACAGCCAGCATGGTTATCCAGAATGGGAAAGAGTTTGTCAAATATTTTATCGATGCAAATGGGAACGTTGTAGATGGTGTTAAGCAAAGCTTCCCGCAAGCCAGCGAGCCGAGCAGTTTTTTTGCAGCAGAGAAGGGGCGTTACACTCGGGAAGAATGGAAGAATAAAGGGAAAGTAACGGAAAACGGAGTTACGTACACCAAAGTAACCAGAACCTATACATCTGTTGGCGAAAAATTTACAGAGACGGTTTTGCTGAATGATAGCGGATTGCCGGTTAAGGAAAGCATCTACACCATTGAGAACGGGAAACCTGAACTGCAGTTCAATGCAAGCTATGAGTATGACAAGCTGAAAGCAGATAAGAGCCTGTTTGATGTGGATCGTGTTAAACTTCCAAAAAAATAAAAATAAGCTGGAAGCTTGTGATTTTCAAAGGGGACGCAGTCTATGAATGTATGGCTGCGTTCCTGCTTTTTTTCACTATACGGTCTGTTCCATCTTTTTTCCGTGCGATGCTTGGGATGTTATAATGAGCAGCAGGGAAAGGGAGTGTACTCCATGGAATGGAAATTAAAGACTTTTGACGAATTGACTGGGCACGAGCTGTACCGGATTTTACAGGCCCGTGTCCATGTATTTATGCTGGAGCAAAATTGTCTTTATCCGGAACTCGACGGCAAGGACCAGGCAAGCCGCCACCTGTTTCTGGAGGCGGATGGGGAAATCGCTGCTTATTGCAGAATTTTGCCGCCCGGAGTCTCTTATCCGGAGGTTTCTATCGGCAGAGTTCTCGTAAAAGAAACGTATAGAGGACAAGGACTGGCGCAAGAGCTTATGAAGAGGGCGCTTGCCTGCCTGAAAGAAGAATGGGGCGAGACTGCAATTAAAATTCAAGCTCAGCACTATCTGCACAAATTTTATAGCTCCTTCGGCTTCCAAGATGTTTCGGACGTTTACCTGGAGGACAATATTCCCCATGTGGACATGATTTTGAGCCAACCATAAATCTAGCTGTAAACCTTGCCTCAACGATCATGGTTGGTTACATATTCTATGAGCTGGTGCAAATGAAACAGGGCTTTAAGCTGCGCACGGTTTATTCCGTCAAAATACGCCAATAGACAGGCGGCAATTGTACTCGCCTGCTCCAGGTCGTGCTCATCAAATTCGGCAATCTCCTGCTTCAGGCGTACTGTATCTTCAGAATAGGTCGCTGAACGTAAGGTCCGCATAAGCAGGACTTTTCGCAGGTGAAAACGGTTGTACAGTCTGTATCCATTATCCGGGTCGCGTTTGGACGTGATGAGTCCGACGTTCTCCCAATGACGCAAGGTTGTAGCTGGCACATCGTAGGCCGTAGCAGCTTCACCGACGGTCATCCAATGGGCAGCGGTTTGCTCGCTATCTTCAGAATTTTCTGCTTCAAGCTCCCGCAGGCTCTGCATGGCTAATTGTCTGCTCTTGTAGAGCTGTATTTCACTTTCTTTCACTCTCCATAATGCCTTGTCGATGTCCTGGGACTGGACAGCCAGAAGCACCTCTGCCGTAACGTCCATGCCAAAAGCAGGGGCCATGCTTTGCAGGCATGCCAGGTAGGCGACATGTTTGTCTGTATAGCTGCGGTAACCGCTCGCTGTGCGTTGTGCCGGCGGAATCAACCCCTTGGCCTCATAGTTTCTTAACGTGCTTGTACTGATGGAAAATGTTCTGGCAAGCTCCTTAGGTCTCATATTCCTTTGCTCGAGTCTCCTTGTTATAACATTAAAGTTATTTATAAAGTTTAATCGAAATTATAGCCTTATATCAAGGAGAGTATAAATTAAACCTTTCAATTGGCTTTTATGTTGTAGACTGGAGTTGAAAAAAAGTAATGGAGGAGTTTATTCATATGAAAAAAGAGCTGCCTGTTATGGAAAGCGGCATGTCAATTGAGACGATCGGTGAGGCAGGCAATCGTTACATTGCTGCTGTGTGGGAGGAATTGTACAAGGAAATGTATGAGCAGCTAGCCCAGGCTTTCCTGGAGATTGAAGATGCAGCGTATGGTTTATATCTTGATCAGCTTATGCCGCCTTTGTTTGATCGATTGGAGGAAGCTGGATTTCAGGTGCTTGGAGCTGTAAAAGAAGATGATTTTATCATCGGTAAATGTCTGAAATTCAGCGACTCCCTGGAGAAATGGGGCACAGAGGACCATCGTATCCGCCTTTTTTGGAATGTGATTCGCAATGAACGTCACGAACCGATTGGCACCCTGATTACGAGTATTCCTCATTCGCATCTGAAATTCGATATCCCGGGAGCGCCTCAGCTTTATGTTCTTGCACAAACAGAAAGAGAACAAATCGTGAAAGGCATGCGAGAAATCATGAGCGAGTCGGGCGAGGCGTGATACAGAAATAAGTGGGGGAAAGGAGGGGGGCTAGCCCCGTATCCTTTCTCCCATAGATATTTAACTGTGCACTAAGTACCGAAATCCGCAAGACTCCAACACATTAAGCATATAATTCCATGAAAACAGGAAAGCAGATGAACAATGAAGAATGTGTATGCAGATGATCTAGATTAGGAGGTTGTGAAGTGCAGTTTCCGACACACATTGTATCGGCAGGGGGAATTGTAGAAGATGGTCGTGGAAATATCCTATTAGTCAAAGCCCATGACGATGGTTGGGTGTATCCCGGTGGAATAATCGAAATTGGAGAGAACCTGATGAATGGAGTGATTCGTGAGATCAAAGAAGAGAGTGGAATAGATGCAAAAGTTAGCTATTTAATTAGTGTTGTTTCCAATACAGCAATACATAAGTGGTATGACGGTGTGACGGATGTCCCTACGAAGGTCATGTTTGATTTTTTGTGCAAAGCTGTGGGCGGAGAGTTGGCTACTTCTGCTGAAACGAGTGAGTGCAGGTGGGTTCCAAAGGAGCAGGTTCTGGATTTGATTACTTTACCTGCAATCCGCATGCGTTATCAAGCTTATTTGAATTATACCGGCTCAGTGAATTATATAGAATACGTCACTGCGAAAACATCAGAATGTGATGTTAAGTTACAAAGAAAGGTTTAGAATTATCAACTAGCGGCAGCCTAAGGCTATTTCGCCTGGCTGCCGCTGTATACTACGTCATTTTTGCTGTGTAAGATGTGCTACAACATTCTCCATTAATTTCAAACCAACTCCCCCACGCATAGAGGCGATCGATTCGGGATGAAATTGTACGGCAGCGATCGGCAAGGTTTTATGCTCGATGCCCATCACTACTCCATCTTCCGAAACGGCATTGACATGCAAGCAGCCTGGCACTTCTTTCGCATATAAGGAATGATAGCGGCCGACATGGAATTCTCCAGGCAGCCCCTCCCACAACGGGCTTGCTTCGTCCGTTCTGATTAAAGAAGATTTACCGTGCTGCGGATAATCCAAAATGTCCAGGCTTCCTCCAAAATATTCAACGATGCCTTGCAAGCCTAAACATACACCGAAGATCGGGATCTGCTTTTCCAGACAAAGGGCGATGGTCTCGTTTAATGCAAATTGGGATGGCCGGCCGGGACCGGGCGAAAGCACGACCATATCGAAGGTGTTCTTTTTCAGCATATTGCGGGCCAGGGGAGCACGTAAAGTCAGTACAGCCGCTCCTGTTTGTTTAATATAATTCGCAAGCGTATGGACGAAAGAATCCTCATGGTCCACAAGCAGTATATTTTTGTTCAACCCTATATTGGATTTGGACTGAATCCATTTCAATTGAACTTTTTCCGATATATTGGATTCGCGTACAGCTTGAACAAGGGCCGCGGCTTTGGTGAGCGTTTCCTGCTCCTCGGCTTCAGGTATTGAATCATATAGCAGTGTTGCCCCAATACGAATTTGCGCAACCCCGTCTTTAATGCGGATCGTTCGTAAAGTAAGCCCTGTATTCAAATCCCCGTTAAAAGCGAAATAACCCACAGCTCCTCCATACCAGCTTCTGGGGCAAGCTTCGTGGTCTTCAATCCAGCGGATCGCGGCCCTCTTGGGAGCACCTGTAACGGTAACTGCCCACATATGAGTCATGAATGCATCCAAAGCATCAAATTCAGGACGCAGGATGCCCTCGACATGATCCACGGTATGGATGAGATGGGAATACATTTCAATCTGTCTTCTGCCAATCACATCAACGGAACCAGGCTCGCAAATTCGCGATTTATCATTTCGGTCAACGTCGGTGCACATCGTCAACTCGGATTCGTCTTTGGCTGAATTTAATAGCTCTCTGATGCGGTCGGCATCTTCGACGGCATTTTTACCACGTTTAATTGTGCCGGATATCGGGCAGGTCTCCACCTTGCGGCCCTCAACCCGCACGTACATCTCAGGAGAAGATCCGACCAGGAATTCATCCCCCAGATTAATAATGAATCCGTATGGACTTGGATTAATGCTCTGCAAGCGCGAAAATATTTGGGAAGGCAGGCTGGAGCACTTTTCAAAAAGCGTATGGGAGGGGACAACCTCGAATAAATCGCCGTTCTTGAAGGATGGAATGGCTTCTTTTACCAAGTGAGCGTAGCTTCCCTGAATATAACCCTCCGACGGCACTTGCCCATTTGACTTTGGCTCCTGAAAGACTCCGCTTCTCTCCAGTTCTGACGTAGTTTCGCCGTTAAAGTTGAAATCATAGGATAACTGAAATGCAGAATTCATATGATGATCGACCACGATGATTTCGTCGGGAAGATAAAGCACCATATCGGATTCGCCCATCTCTCTCTTATGCTTCAGCTCCATAGGCTCAAATTGAAACACCAAATCGTATCCAAATGCGCCGTACAGTCCCAGAAACATATCGTCAGGGGAATAAAAAAGGTCCCTGATCGCACGAATGACGGAAAAAATGGAGGGTTGTTTTGTTCTTTCATCCTCACTAAAGATTTCTTCTTTCATGGTTATTTTCCCTAAAAGCTGATTTTCATCATGGTTGAGGTTGTCAATATTGACGATATGCTTTAATTTAAGGTGAATGGCTTCTATTAAAACGTTGCCTCTCTCATTTTCAGCCGTAATGCGAAATGTATTTCCGTTTGCCCTTAGCTCCAGTGGCGGAGTAATAAAACCGATGTCCCAACGGGAATGCCGCCCGGGGTAATCATAGCCGCTGGAAAATAACGCTCCTTTTTTATAATCAATATCCTTTAAAATGGTCTGATTCGCTTTGCTTACATCCATTTGCTTTAAATTGCGTATCACTTCAATATTTCCTTGGGTAAGGTAGACTTTTTGGTGGGGAGCAGGGTTAAACTGTTACTGCTAATCCATAATGACCAGAGGCAGACGGCGTAAGTTGTCCTGCTATTGACGGTCATGCTGTCCGAAGCAGGGGAGAAAAGCAGGGAGAATCATGACAATTCTCCCTGAATCACGCGTTTCACCATATGGTCGTCCACAATCCGGTGCTTGTTCTGTGCTCCGTAGATCAAAGCGTGGGTGCATAATTTGTTCACCAGCCGGGTGGCTCCGCTGGAGAAACGGTAGATTTCATCCATCGCTGCCTCTGTGAACAGCTCATGCCCGGCGCCAACCGCACTCAGATGCCTCTTCATATACGCCCCCATCTCCGCTCGGTCCATGTGCGGAAGATAACACTGCATATCGATTCGTTGGCGAATCGCCGCATACGCTTGTAGCCCCAGTCGGTCCCACAGTTCGCTTTGCCCCACCATAATCAAGGCCATCGGGCTTTGTGAATCCATTTTCAGGTTCAGCAAAAAACGAAGTTCCTCCAGCATCTCCCGGTCCAGCAAATGGGCCTCGTCCACCACGACCACCGGCTGTAGCCGGTGAATGCCCCGCATGAGTTCAATCTCCCGGTGCAACTGCCGTTTCGCATCCCCCCGGTAAAATTTCGACTCACATCCAAGCTGCTCCAGCAGCCCTTTGTAGAAGTGGCGCGGTGTCAGTTTCGAATCCGACAGGTACAATAGCTTAAACCTCGCTTCGTCCAGTTCCTCACTCAGCCGCCGGATCGTGGTTGTTTTCCCGGTCCCGCAGTCGCCTGTGAGCACGGCAAACCACTGACGTTCCGCGACATACGAAAGACGTCCCAGCGTTTCTTCCTGCGCCGCAGATGCGTACAGCTCGCCTACGGCCAGGTCTCTGGAGAACGGAGCACGGTGTAAATCGTAGAAGGACTCAAACATGGCCATCCTCCGTCTGCGCCCTGCGGTACGTCACCGCAGGCACTTCCCTCGCTTTGCGCTGCTGGTGCCGCTGCTCTGACGCCTCCAGCAGCCTCGACGTGTTGGTCAAGGACGCACTCAGGTGCTCCGGCAGCACCGGACGGGTTCCTGCCCGCTGACCGATTTCCATCTCGCGCACCCGCCACGGCGCTCGTCCCTCGTACTCAATCGTCAGCTCCGTGGTGTCTGCCGGGTCATAGACCACGTCCACGGTGCACCCCATCACCGTCAGGCCCACTTCGTACTTTCGGTTCATAAAGCTAATGCAGCCCGACTTGTCGACCTTCCGTTTTTCGCTGTGCAGGAACGCGTCCGACAAGGTCACCGGGTCCATGAACCGCAGCGCTTTCTTGTCGCTGCGGAACGCCGTTTCCGGACTTTGCTTGTCCGGCAGTGCGGAGTGGGGCTTGTGCTGGTAGCATTCCGAGAGCCACACCTCAAAGCGCTCATTGAGCCGTGCGAGTGTCTTCGGCTTCTCCAAGGCGACTTCACTCAGGAACGAATCGACGATCTGGTTAAACCGTTCAACCTTGCCCTTGGATTCAGGGGAGTAGGGCTTGGCATAGAGCAGCCGGGTTCCGAGCTTGGAACAGGTCCTCGTCATGGCCTGGGTACGGTACTGCTTGCCGTTGTCAAAATAGACCGCCTCCGGTACCCCGTACTTCTGAATGGCTTGTCGAAACGCCAATTCGACCCATCGTTGGTCCATGACCGGCACAAACTCCCCGTGCAGAATAAACCTTGTGGCGTCGTCAATAAACACCACCAAATACACCTGCTTCATCGACCCACCTTCGCCAAGGGGCAAATACGGCCCGTATTTCAGGTCCGACTGCCACAGCTGATTCCGGTGTCGCTGCTGGAAGCGTCTAGCGGCGACACCGGATTCGGCGTACATCCGCAGATGGCGCGAGCTATAGCCACGGGCGGTCAGTCTCTCCTGTAGGGTGCTGCGTTTGACTTGACCCGGGAGAATCCGCCCTTCCCACTCCAGAATCTGAATGAGCTGTGCGACGCTGCGGCCGGGCACCTCCCGGCGTAAGAGAATGGCTTGCTCCAACACGGTTTCGGGAATCGCCTCTGCGGAGGGCTGCCGCCCTTTGCCTTTGGGCTTCAGACCGGCAAAACCTTCGCTTCGGTAACTCGCCAGATATCGGCGCAAGGTGCGTTCGGAGAGTCCGGTCTGCTGACAGATCTGCTCTTTCATCTCCCGGGCTTTGGCCGGGTCCAGTCCTTCGGCAAGCAGGGGAGCGAGAAGCTGCATCCGCTCTACAGCGAGGGCTTCGGCTTTCTTTTGGTCTTTCATGGTACGGTGGACTCCTTCCTGAAATGAACTCAAGGAGAGTCTACCGCAGGACCGGAGCGGACAGATAGGCAAAACGGGTATGTACCCACAGGTGTGGGCATTTGCGACCGGGCGGACAAGTTTGGCCAGCCAGCCGATTCCTTGCTGACGAAAGGCTTCGTCGGGAGCAGCAGGCAGGTGTACGGAAGCTTCGCGGGGCAGAGGAGCCACGCCAGGCATCCGAGCCTCCAGCGCCTGCATCGCGAGGAGGAAGTAGACGGAGAGCACCCGAAACCAGGCCTTCCAACGTCGTAACGTCGAGGTTTCTGCGCAGGCGGTCACGGACGCCTCCGGCTCTGTGACCGCCTGTTCGATACAACGGGAGTCGTATCGTTTATAGGGAATGAGTAGATCCGGGAGTTCATGGTGAATCGTACGACATCCCGCACACCGGAGTCTGCGAATCACCAGCCGGCGCAGCTCACCGCCCCCACCCCGGACCTTCCGCTCCCGACTACCGATAATCTCTAGTTTTTCCGTACAGCAAGGGCAGGGCACCTCCCCCGCCCCCCGCACGAAAAACACCAGGGATCTTTTCAATGAGCTCATACTCTGTTACAATGACCATGTCTATTGATGAGAGGATATTTCTGACGCGGCCTGTTGTAGCAGGTAACCAACGCCACGGAGATATCCTTTTTCCTTTGCTAGAATACGGTCATTATATCCGGCAAATTTCGGACAGGCAATCCCGCCAGCTTCACGGCGTTATGGTTCAGCAGAAACATTAAACGTTGACAAAATACTCATAACAAATATACCTCCTCTATATTTAGAGGAGAACAGGAGGACAACTTATGAAGTTCTCAACTGGTCTCGTCTTTTTCTCAGCTCGGCTAACCTGTTCTCATCTGATCTAACTGAAGTGTAACGGAACATCCTGGAATTTTCAATTAAAACTATACAGGATTGTTAGCGGTTGTCCTTGAATATATAGAGGGGCCAAAGCCACAAGGAATGAATCCTCCAACAGTACTGCAAGTAATGTAACTATTTGACTAGAGAAAATAATGAATAGATCTGTAACAGGAGTTGTTTACGATGAGGGGAAAAACAGTATATTTAAGGCCGGTCAGAGAAGAAGATATGGCCAGCTTTTATGAAGCCGTCTGTGATGAAGAAATCCGCTATATGACGGGGACAAAGAAGACCTTTACCATGGAGCAGCTGTATGAGCATTTTGAGCGGATCACCAAGGATGAGACCAGGCATGATTTCGCCATCTGCTTAGTAAACGACGATACAATCATAGGCGATCTGTCGATACTGGAGATCGATGCGGATAATCGCAAGGCTTTCTTCAGAATTGCTTTGCATAACAAGCTCTATTTCAACAAGGGCTATGGAACGGAAGCGGTACGGCTTGCGATGGAGTTTTCCTTTGAGAATCTAAAGCTGAACCGGCTGCAGCTGGAAGTATTCTCTCATAACGTGCGTGGTGTCAAAGCCTATGAGAAGGCCGGATTTAAGAAAGAAGGAATCTTAAGACAGTCGCTCCTGTACAATAATCAATATTTCGATGAGATCATCATGGGCATGTTGAAGCAAGACTATAACAAACTAATGGCTGGGGAGAGGACAAAATGACGGAAAGCATCATGATAAAAGAATACACCAGCGAGCATCAATCGCAAATTGTGGACACGACTTTGTAGTTTACGGCGGCCCACAGATTTTATGAGAAAAACGGGTTCCAGGAAATACTGCTTGAAGCCCTGCCGAAGAGCTTTCTGGTCATGCAGGTGGATAAGAAGTTTTATAGGTACAGTTTTATCGTATAAATAACGTTTAAGAAAAATATTCGAGACGGAAAAGGTGAACCCTCATGCTCCGGAGATATCGCGTTCCGTTCAGATCGAATCCTCTGTTTGCGCTGCGGCGGCTTTCCATTAAAAACAGGCTGCTGATCGCTTTTCTAATCACTTCGCTGCTGCCTGTTGTCATCGTGGCTTTGTTTTCGAATATGAAGTATGAAGCTGCCATATCGGAAAAAATCAGCGCCTCCTCAACGCAAATCCTTGATGAGCTCACCCAGAATGCTTCCCGCGAGCTCGAGCAATACGAAACGTTAAGCGAAACGATTATCATGAACACGGCGATTCAAACCAACCTGCCGAAGTACGCAGAGATGACAGATTACGAGAAGAACGCAATGCAGAAGCGGCTCAGCGACGAGCTTGGCGAGCAAATTTTTCGCATCAGCAACATGGCAAGTGTGCTTGTGCTCACGAATAGCGGGGAGACCTTTTTTGATCTGGGTTATGATTCCTATTCCAAAAATTTGCCGGACATGCTCAAGACCGTTAATGATTCGCCCGGGAATGCATATTGGACTTATCTCCGCACAGACCGCGGTTCAAACCGGATTGCGCTGAGCCGTAAAATTTACTCTGAGCACAATTTAAACCGCCAGCTGGGCTATTTAATCATTTTGATCGATGAAAAAGTCTTCTCTAGAAACATTTACCGTTTCGTTGATCTTGGCGAAGGAAGCCGCATTTATATTTCGGATGCGAACGGCATGATCGTCTCCTCTGTGGCGCAGGGAATTCAACAAGGCTCATTCTTTGCCAAACAAACCGTGTTTGACCCGATTCGGTCCCAGGAATTGCAGGAGGGGCTGCAGCCTTTTTATGCAGACGTTGATGGCGGGAAAATGCTTGTTACAAGCTCATATATTCGGGCGGCAGACTGGTATCTGATCGGGCTTGTTCCGTATTCCTTTCTGGTGTCGGAGCTGACAGCCATGCGCGGAAGCATCGTGTTTTTTTGCTTTATTACCCTCTTGTTGTCCGGTCTGCTCGCAATGTGGATTTATTTCAGCATACATTCCCCGATGCGCAATCTGCTGCAATACGCCAAGCGTATTCGTATGGGCAAGCTGGAAACGACCATCGGCACGTCTTATGCCGATGAAATGGACAATCTGACCGAAACGATTAACGGCATGGTTGAGCAGCTTAAACGGCTGATCTATCAGGTGCAATTCGAGCAGCAGGCCAAGCGGGAGGCGGAGCTCAGAATGCTGCAGGCGCAAATTAATCCGCATTTTATGTTCAATACGCTCAATTCGTTGAAATGGAGTGCGATGCTAAGCGGCCATACTACAGTCACACAGGGCCTGGAATCTCTGTCCGAGCTGCTGCGCAACACGATTCTGGTGACAGATGAGCTTATCCCCCTTGACAAAGAAATCGAAAATTTGCAGCACTATGCGACAATCCAACGTATCCGGTACGGGGATTCGTTTACGCTTGACTGCGACATCGACAGGGAAATCCATGACTGCCTTGTACCGAAATTTATGCTGCAGCCGATTGTGGAGAATTCCATTCTGCATGGCGGCGGGGAAGATGGCCGCCGGGTCGATATTCGTGTCAGTGCAAAGCGGGAAGGCTCTGATATGCGTATCCGGATTGCGGATAACGGCAAAGGCTTCGACATTATGGAAGATCGAGCCATGAACCGGTTGTCCAGCAAGCTGTCGGGGATCGGCATTTCCAACGTGGATGAACGGATTCGGCTGCATTTTGGTTCTCCTTATGGCCTGCAAACAAAGAGCGAGGTCGGCCAAGGAACGGAAACGGAGATTTCACTCCCCATTACGATGAAAGAGGGTCGGAAATGTGTATAAAGTGCTCATCATCGATGATGAAATCATTGTACGACAGGCGGTAAAATCATTAATTCATTGGGACGACAGCGGCCTTGTATATGCCGGTGCCGCATCGAATGGGAAAAATGCGATCGAAATGCTGAACCGCACGGGCGCAGATATTGTGATTACAGATATTAAGATGCCTGAAATGGACGGCATCGAGTTGATTAAACGGATGAAAGCTGAGGGCTTCGATGGGGAAACGCTGGTTCTGAGCAACTATAACGATTTCGAACTGGTCAGGGAGGCCTTAAAACAGGGCGCTTATGACTATTTATTAAAGCTGACGCTCAAAACCGAAAGCTTTATGAAAGTGCTAGGCGAAATGAAAGACAGGCTGGATAAACGGCGGTCAGGACAACCCAAGCGAATAGTTGAAGCACCAGGTCTGATCTCCGGGGCGCCGCAAAATGATGCCAGAGCGATACGTGCGTCGCTTGCCGTGTTGGATAGGGAGGCAGAGACCCTTGCAAGCGGGGGGGATAGAGGCAATAGCCGGGAGGAAAGGATGGACTGTTTCCCTGAGAAGGGGTCGTGTATCTACCCGTTTATTGTCCGAATGCCTAAAGAGCAGCAGCGGGTGAGAAACCTGGATCAATCCTTGGAAACGCTTGCTTCAGCCTTGTTCACGGGCAGCAGCTGGACGTATGCGGTACAGACTGCGGAACTTCGCTATTTCCTTGCTGTTGCCTATCCTAAAGCAGCTTCTGTAATAGACCCGCGTGACTCAGCAGACCGTCTAATCAGTCTGGCAGCCATGTATCATGGGGCATCCATACATGTCGTGTATGCGGCTCCGGCTTCAAACCGGGATGAGCTTGTAAATGAACTGCACCGGCTGCGGGGAGCAGAGCCTTTGTTGTTCTATAAGGCATATAGAGAAGCGGCACTTCCATCTGACCGGCCGGCCGCAACCGGGGGAAATGAGGAGTTCCGCAAAGCGGAAGCACTGCTGCACGACACCGCTTCGGGTCCGGCGCAGGCGGATATTGAGGGCTGGGCTTATGCAGCTTACCGGCTTATGGATGCCGCCGCAGCTTGCCGGCTGCATCCTTTTGCGCTAAAGCGTGCGCTGAATGGTGGCATCTGGAGCGCGGTGAATGCAGCGGAGCTCCGCCGCCGGGAAGAGCTGAACACTTCGCCGTGGCTCGAGCGTGTGGAGGACGCGGGGGCAGATCAGGAGCTGAAGCAGGCTGTCAGCGAATTGGCCGCTGAGATGGCTGTGCTTGCGGACAAGGATATGACATCGTCCCCCCTGCTGCGGGAAGAGGTGCGCGAGGCGCTGCTTTATCTTGAAGCACATTATGCAGATCGTGTGTCAATTGCGGGTGTTGCCGCGCATGTGGGCTTGTCGGAGCCTTATCTATGCCAGTTGTTCAAGGCTGAAACGGGACGAAGCATGGTATCCCAACTGAATGAGATACGGATGGAAAAAGCGTACGAGCTGCTCGCTTCAGGCCGGTATCTGGTCAAGCAAGCGTCGCTGGAGGTCGGGATTCACGATCCGTTCTATTTTAACCGGCTGTTCAAGAAACGGTTCGGTATTTCGCCCAAAAAAGTAAAGCAACAGTGACTGACAACTCCATGTTACATGTACAAAGCACAGCTGGATGATTTTAAGATGAACCTGCATAATTTTAAGATTTGAAATGACATAGCATGTTGTTTTATGGAATAATCCATAAACTTCATGCTTTTTGTTTATTTTGCGGGCCAACTGCCGTTGCTATAATCGCAGTAATCTTTACCAAACAGCAATCACAGGGGGGATGTATGAGTGAGAAAAAGGAAATGGTTGAAGGCCATAGGCGCTTCGGTGCTGGCTGCTTCAATGCTTGCCGGTTGCGGCACAAGCAGCAATGGAGGTTCTGAACCAAATGGCGCTGCCGGAGAAGGGCAGCCCTACGAAAATATGGAGCTGGAAGTCGCCGTGTTCCAGGGCGGCTACGGCCGCGAGTATTGGGATGGCATAGCGGAAAGCTTTATGGCCGATCATCCGGGCACCAAAATAAATATCACGGCAAGCCCCAAGATCGCCGATATCGTACGGCCGAAAATTGTAGCCGGCAACCCGCCTGACTTCATGTACATATCCGGAAGTGATAACACGCCCATCCTGGACGGTCTGATTAAAGACCATGCGCTGCTGGATCTGACAGAGCTGTTTAACGAACCGGCCGCAGAAGGCGGGGAAGCCTTGAAGGAGAAAATTTTGCCTGGCGTGCTTGAATCACCGTCTATTTCACCGTACGGCGACGGCAAAATTTATCTGGCGCCATTCAACTATGGTGTGATGGGACTTTGGTATAACAAAGCATTGTTTGACGGGAAGGGCATTAAAGCACCGGCGACCTGGGACGAATGGTTCCAACTGAACGCTGCCGCGAAGGAGAATAGTCGTGCGCTTTTCACCTACCAGGGCTTGTATCCCGGTTATCTGGAGGAAATGATCGTGCCTGCGATTTACAGCGTAGGTGGTCAGGAAGCACTGGACCAATTTTTCAACTACGATCCCGAGTTTTGGAAAAGTGAAGCATTTACCACCGTCTGGGGCAACCTTGAACGGATTGCAAGTGAGGATAACGCGCTCATGAAAGGAACGGTCGCGCTCAATCATACCCAGGCGCAGACGGCGTTCATGCAGGGGCAGGCCATGTTTATTCCGAACGGCACGTGGTTCGAAGACGAGATGAAGGACGCCCCGCGGGAAGACGGCTTCCAATTTGGCTTCCTCGGTGTTCCGGCATTCAAATCGGGTGACCCTGTATTGGCATTGACCAATGTCGAGCAGATGGTGATCCCGGCGAAGGCGAAAAATCCGGAGCTGGCAAAGGAATTTTTGAAATATGTATACACGGATAAAAGCGTGCAGCTGAACGCGGAGAAATCAAAGGCGGTCATGGCCGTCAAAGGTGCGCCGGATTTGGCGAAAAGCAGTCTGTCCGAGACGACCTACAATGTGTACAAAGCGGTGGATAACGGCATGATGGCTGTTGCCGGAACCTTCAAGCCGGTAGCGAAGGGCAGCAAATATAATCCGAGCGAAGAAGTGTACTCGCCGATTTCCTCGCTGATGAACAAACAGATGACACTGGAGCAATACGGCAGCAAGATGTATGAGATTTATACCGACATTCAAGCTGAGCTTACACAAAGCGGGACGGAGTCATGAGGCAAAGGATGAACCAATCATGAATATGAGAATAAGAAGGCGGCTGTTTATCGCAGCCTGTCTCATTCCAGGCCTTGCGATCTTCGGTCTGTTTAAAGTGTACCCGACGATTCAAGTGTTTGAAAAATCGCTGTTTCTATGGACGGGGATCGGTGATGAGCCCAAGTTTATCGGCCTTAAAAACTTCACGGATCTGTTCCATGATGATGTCTTCCTGCTTTCGCTGCGCAATACGGGCTTCCTGATGCTCGTTGTGCCCGTCTTAACGATTTTGATTGCGCTTATCAATGCTTCGATATTGACCCGGTCCAAGCTGAAGGAACGCGGATTATACCGGACACTGTTTTTCTTTCCCAGCGTACTCTCCTTTGTCGTTATTGCGATACTTTGGTCGTTCATCTATCACCCGACGATTGGTTTTGTCAACTCCGGTCTTGAGCTCATGGGGCTGAGCGATTGGGCCATGGCCTGGCTGGGCGATCAGCGGACCGTATTATGGGCGCTGGCGGTTACACTCGTCTGGCAGGCGGCAGGTTATTACATGGTAATGTATATGGCGGGCATTGACGGCATTTCACCCGAATTGTACGAGGCGGCGAGCATGGACGGAGCCACGCCCATCCAGCAATTCCGGAACATTACCGTGCCGATGCTGTGGGAAATTATCCGCGTTACCATCGTATTCAGCATCAACGGGGTGCTGACCATTTCCTTTGTTGTTGTGTCGATCATGACGGCCGGCGGTCCGGACCGCCACTCGGAGGTTGTGATGACCTACTTATACAGTCAGGCGTTTACGAATTCCAATTTCGGTTATGCCATGGCGATTGGTGTTGTGATCTTTGTGCTGTCCCTGCTGCTGGCGCTGATCAGCAACAGATTGACCGAGAGGAGGGGGAATTAGATGCCAGGGCTGTTCTCTGTGGCGGGCCACTCTCTTAGCTTTGTCGGGCGTTTATTGCTGCGTGTTTTTCTGATCGTACAGTCACTTGTGGTCGTTTATCCTCTGCTCTGGAACGTGCTCGCTTCCTTTAAAACGAACGAGGAAGTGATGGAAAGCCCGTGGACGCTCCCGGCGTCGCTCCATTGGGACAATTATGTTCGTGCATTCACTACAGCACGCATGGGCGATTATATGCTGAATTCCGTGCTGGTTGTCATCATTTCCATGCTGTTCCTGCTTGTCATGGCTGTACCTACCGCTTATGTGCTTGGACGGATGGCGTTCCGGGGCCGGGGCTTCATTGCCAATATCTATATGGCGGGTTTGTTTATCGGCGGAGTGTATATTATCGTTCCCTTGTTTATTCTGATGAACAATCTCCATATGCTCGACAACCGCTTTTGGCTGAGCGCTGTTTATGCTACAGGCAGCCTGCCGTTTTCCGTGTACCTGCTGATCGGGTTTATGAAGTCGATCCCACATGATTTCGAGGAAGCGGCGATGATTGACGGGTGCGGGTATTTCAGCACTTTGTTTCGGATTATTATGCCGATGACACGCCCGGCGCTCGTGACGCTGATCGTCTTCAGTTTCTTTGATTTCTGGAATGAATATGTGCTTGCACTCACACTCATCACGGATGATGCGAAGAAGACGATTCCCATCGGTCTTGCCAATCTCATGCAAATTCAACAGTATGCCACGGATTGGGGTTCTTTGTTTGCAGGGCTCGTCATCGTGCTTGTACCGACGGTCGTCATTTATACACTGCTCCAGAAAAGGCTTACGGACGGCATGATGCTTGGGGGCGTCAAAGGTTGAGGAATTTAATGCTGCTACAGAAACGGGGTGCAAAATAATGCCGGTGCTCGAAATCCGTGGAGACCAGTTTGTGTATGGAGAACAACCGCTGCAAATCTTGTCCGGTGCGGTGCACTATTTCCGTATCGTGCCTGAATATTGGCGGGATCGGCTGCTGAAGCTGCTGGCGTGTGGCTTGAACACGGTGGAAACCTATATTGCCTGGAACGTGCATGAACCGGAGGAGGGCTGCTTCCGGTTCGACGGCCTGGCCAATGTGGAAAGCTTTATCCGCCTGGCGGGCTCGCTGGGTCTGCATGTGATCGTACGGCCCAGCCCCTATATATGTGCGGAATGGGAATTCGGCGGCCTGCCGGCCTGGCTCCTGGCTGATAGCAACATGCGGCTGCGCTGTTTCGATCAGGCATATTTGGCCAAGGTGGACGCCTACTACGACGAACTGCTGCCGAGGCTGCGGCCGCTTCTGTGCACGAACGGCGGGCCTGTCATTGCTATGCAGATCGAGAATGAATACGGCAGCTATGGCAATGACAAGACATACCTTGAATATATCCGCAACGCGATGCGCAGCCGGGGCATGGACGTGCTGCTGTTCACCTCGGACGGGCCGGAGGATTACATGCTGCAGGGAGGGGCGGTCGAAGGTGTGTTGGCCACCGTTAATTTTGGCTCCCGTGCGAAAGATGCGTTCTCCAAGCTGCGCGAATACCGGCCTGCGGGTCCGCTCATGTGCATGGAATTTTGGGACGGCTGGTTTGACCACTGGATGGAGTCCCATCAAGTCCGGCCGGCAGCTGAAATCGTGGAAGAGCTGGAAGCCATGCTGGAGCTTGGGGCATCCGTGAACTTTTATATGTTTCATGGCGGGACGAATTTTGGTTTGATGAATGGGGCCAATCATATTCAGCATTATGAGCCTACGGTATCCAGCTATGATTACGACGCGCTGCTTAGTGAAGATGGCGAGCCGACGGAGAAATTTTATGCAGTGCGGGATGTTTTGCAGCGGCGTCTTGGTTTGCCCGCACCGGAGCTTCCGCCACCGCTTCCCAAGAGGGCATATGGAACCGTACGCCTTGACAAGCGCGCGGAACTGTTCAGTCAATTGGACCGGATCTCTTCTCCGGTTCGCACAGTCTGCCCTGAACCAATGGAGAAATTGGGCCAGGCCTATGGGTTTATTCTCTACTCCACTTTCATTACCGGTCCGCGTACAGGCATGGAACTGGTGCTGCAGGAAGTGCGGGACCGGGCACTCGTATTTACCAACGGGGTTTATATAGGCACGATTGAACGTTGGAATCCGCAAACTCTGCCGCTCGATGTGCCCTTGGAGGGCCTGAAGCTTGATATTCTCGTGGAGAATATGGGCCGGATTAACTATGGACCGCTGCTCTGGGACCCGAAAGGGATCACGGAGGGCATACGTCTGGGCAATCCATTTTTGTATGACTGGACGATCCACCCGTTGCCGCTCGACAAGCTCGACCAGTTGATGTTTACGGAAGCTGAGACTGAAGTTGAAGCCGATGCCGAAGCTTCAGCCGGAACAAGTCCTGCATTTTACCGCGGCATTTTCCAGGTGGACGAACCGGCGGATACCTTCGTGCGCACGGACGGCTGGACGAAAGGTGTGGTATATATAAACGGCTTTATGCTCGGCCGTTATTGGAATGCCGGACCCACCCGCACCTTGTATATTCCCGCACCGCTGCTGCAGATAGGAGACAATGTGCTGGATGTCTTCGAACTGCACGGCACATCCAGCCTTTCCGTGGAACTGACGGACCGGCCTGATCTTGGCTAAGAGAAAGGGGGACAGCCTGAATGAATATGGAAGAAATATTCAATATTACACCGTCTAGCAGGCAATATGAATGGCAGAGGCTTGAATTTTATGGTTTCATCCATTTTGGCATCAATACGATGACGAACCGCGAGTGGGGCATGGGGCATGAGGACCTGTCCCTCTTTAACCCGGAAAAGCTGGATGCAGCCGAATGGGCAAAGGTATTTAAGGTTGCGGGCATGAAAGCGATGATACTAACCTGCAAGCATCACGACGGATTTTGCCTGTGGCCTAGCCGTTATTCACAGCATACGGTTGCTCAGACGCCATGGAAGAACGGCAGGGGAGATCTCGTCCAAGATCTCTCCGCAGCATGTCGGCAACAAGGGTTAAAATTCGGCGTGTATCTCTCGCCCTGGGACCGGACGGAGAGCAGCTACGGTGAAGGCAGGAAATATGATGATTTCTATGTGAATCAGCTGACCGAGCTGCTGACGAATTACGGAGAAATCGGATGTGTCTGGCTGGATGGCGCCAATGGTGAAGGCCTTAACGGCAAAAAGCAGTATTACGACTGGGATCGCTATTATGAAACGATCCGCCGCCTGCAGCCGCAGTGTGTCATCAGCGTCTGCGGCCCGGATATTCGCTGGGTCGGCAATGAAGCCGGGTATACCAGAAAAGAAGAATGGAGCGTTGTCCCCAAGCTTTTGCAGGATGCAGAGAAAGTCGCCGAAAAATCCCAACAGGCGGATAACGGTCAATTTTCGCGCTCGTTGAACTCGATGGAGGAAGACCTGGGCAGCCGGGAAGTTATGGCCGATTATGACGGAGAGTGGGTCTGGTATCCCGCAGAAGTGAACACTTCCATTCGTCCGGGTTGGTTTTACCATGAAGAAGAGGATAGCAAGGTCAGAGGTGACCGCGAATTATTTGATATCTATTTGAATGCCGTCGGCGGCAATGCGACCTTCCTGCTGAACGTTCCTCCTGACAAGAAAGGGGTGATCGTACAGCAGGATCAGGAGGTGTTAACAAGGCTGGGCAACAGAATCGCTCAACTGCAGGACACTTCTCTCGTGCAAAATGCCACTTTAACCGCATCCAGCTCCAAGCATCAGCCGGAATCCATGAATGAGCTGACCAATGGCAGGCTGGAAGGCTGTTGGCAGCCGACTGCGGATGATCAGGAGCCCTGGATTCAAATGACATTGCCCGAGGCGATTGAGCTAAACACCGTTATTCTGCAGGAACAGATTTTACAGGGGCAGCGGGTCGAAGCGTTTGAGGTATGGGCTGCCGATCACAGGGAATGGAGCAGGATTGCCGAAGGCACCGTTATTGGTTACAAGAGGATTGTCAGATTTCCGCACACGCACGCAGATCGGGTGAAAATCGTGTTTAAGAAATTCAGGGGTTTTCCTACCTTGGCCCATATCAATCTTGTGAAATTAGAGGATTAAATATGCGAAAACAAACGGCAAACAAAAGAAACCGGCGTGTCGTTGTGATTTCCGTTCTGTTGGCGTTATGTGTTCTTTCTCTGACAGCTTTTCTGTATATCCCCAAAGCAGACCAGATTGCCTCCATCGGTCCATATGGGATCACAGCGCCAGAGCTTTCTTTTCATATGAAAAGGCTGCAGGCTCAAGTACAAAACGAATTCCAAACCAAATACGGCATCACACTCGGGAAAAACGATTGGGAAAAGGAGTTTGACGGTAGGAAGCCGCTGCGCGAGCTGCAGGAAAAAGCGCTGGCAGAAATCCAGCGGGACAAAACCATCTTTATTCTGGCTAAGGAAGAGCATCTGGTCAACTATGTAGATTATTCCGATTTTCTGATTGCGATGGAGAAGGAAAATCAAAACCGGAAAGCAGCTGCGGCCAGCGGGGAAATCGTGTATGGGCTGATGAATTTTTCGGCTGAACCGTATTATTCTCACGTGCTCAGTTCTTTGAAAACAGGATTAAAAACAGCTTTAAGCGACAGTGAAAGCGATCCTTTATATCTTGAAAGGGGGGAAGTCGAAGCCTATTTTCAGGCAAATAAAACGGATTGGGCGGTTAAAGGCACAAGCTACAAGCTGACCAAACTGACCATTCCTGTTGCACAGGAAAAGAAAGTTGCAGTACAAGCTGAAGTCAATCAGCTGATAGCGAACAAAGTCGGTTTTGCTGAAATTCGCAGTAAATTCAGTGATGTACAAGCATCCGAAAAGGTACTGACAGAAGAAAGCGTTTCCTATCAGAATACGTTTGATTACGAGCTGCTGATGAAGCTGAAGGATTTGGCTACCGGTGAAATGACATCGCCCATGGAAACCCGCCAGGGTTTGACGGTATATCGGCTGGACGACATTTTGTTTGATGAACAAAAAGCGTTAAACGAATACCGTTACCAAATTACGCAGCAGCTGTTGGAAGAAAAGCTGGATGAATATACGGATAGCTATCGAAAATCAATGCCCGTCAAGGTGGATGAAAAGAAGCTGTCCTCGGTCACAATTACAGGCTCGTAAAAGCAGTCCAGGTGCGAGACATTTCCTGATGGAGGTTGGATCATGTCAACAATAAGAAGAAGCTGTTTTTTCATGATTTTCTTGTCATTACTCGTTTCGTTGCTTCCCTGTGCGGCCCCCTTTGCAGTTTCCGCCGCTCCTGCCGCTGAGTCCAGTAAAGCAGCAACTCTAAACGGAAATCTGCCGAACCCATACGGCGGCACTGATTATTATATCGATGCTACCAACGGCAACGATGCCAATGCCGGCAAATCTGTTGGCACACCATGGAAAACGCTGGGCAAAGTGAACCATACCACGTTTTCTCCAGGCGACCGAATTCTGCTGAAAGCCGGTGAAACCTGGAATGACGAGCAGCTATGGCCCAAAGGCTCGGGCGCGCCCGGGAAACCGATCACCATCGATATGTATGGCGATGCCGAGCTTGGCAAACCCTACATCGCTACAAACGGAAAGGTCAGCAATCCGGTGAGATGGAACGGGAACGATTTTGTAAAGAACAAAGACCTGGTCGGCTTGACGGGTGCTGTCGTGCTGCGAAACCAGCAGTATTGGGAGATTCACAATCTGGAGCTTTCAAATGATGATGATTTTAATACGGATATCAATGTTTCTGCGAAGACCCGATCGGTTGTGCGTGACGGCGTTTCCATTACGATTAATGCAGACCTGCTTGGAGGGAACGACGACAAGATCATGGACTATTTCCGCATCAGCAACTTATATGTTCATGATATTGACGGACCGACAGACTGGCAAAAAATTCATTACGGCGGCATCGTGTTTCAGGTGTTTGGCGAGAAAAGCTACAAAGAGTATGACGAAGGCGCCTACTACTTCCAGGATGTCAGAATCGAGAATAACCGTTTCTACAAAACCGAGCTGCATGCGATCCAGTTTGCCTTTAACTGGTTCTATGACCGTGACAGCAGTGCAGGCGAATACGATGAGACAGGGAAATATCATGAAGGCTGGGAGCAGCTGTGGGTCAGAAACCGTGATTTGTACAGCCGCAATGTATATATCGCCCATAACTATGCCGAAGACATCGGCCAGGGTGCCATTCAGCTCGCCAATACGAAAGACATGATCGTGGAATTTAATGAAGTCAACGGATATTTGCAAAGATATAACGCCGTTTCCTGCGGACTGTATCTGTGGGCCGGGGCAGATTCGGTCATGCAGTATAACGAGGTTTACGGCGGACCCTACGGGGAGTATGACGGAACACCATGGGATCTGGAATACACGAATTTCAATGTAACCTACCAATATAACTATTCCCACGATAATGCGGCTGGCTGGTTGGCATATATGGGCAACAGCTCCAATTCCATTGCCCGCTATAATTTGAGTGTCAACGATAACGGCGTACTCGTCAAAAACATGCTGTCCACGAACTACTCTCCTACTTATATTCTAAACAATGTTTTTGTGTATGATGCTGATAAAATGGACTGGTTCCATGATGAAGTGTTCAAGGATACCGTCTATTTCATGAACAATGTTTTCTATAATACGTCGGAAACGACGCCGACAAAGTGGTACCGAAAAGACAACGCATTGGACAAAGCCGTATTCTCGAATAATGCGTATTATGAAGCCGGTGGGGTTTACTCGGAGCAGCAGCCGGAAGATGCAAATGCCGTCTTCGGAGACCCGATGTTTGTTAAAGATCCGTCGCAGTACAAGAAGAATAACGGTGTCATCAATATCTTAGATTCGGCTTCCAATTTTCAATTGCAGGAGAACTCGCCGTTAATTGATGCCGGACGCTACAACCCGCATGTGGGAGATGAGGACTTTTTTGACACACATCTTTACTATGGCGACAGCATAGATATCGGCATTCATGAAAGCAAAATCGGCGCCAAAGTGGAAAATCCGGTAGATAACAACCCGATTGAAGAAGAGGGCCAATCTGATCGTGTGAATTTGGCTCTGAACAAAAGCATTACGGCCAACTATACGCATCCCAGACCTGGTCTGGAAGCGGATAAGCTGGTGGATGGCGACACAACCACCCGTTGGGCCAGCGCTGACCCGGACGATATGACGGACGGGTATCCGATTATCATTACGATCGATTTCGGTGAGCAGACCACGTTTGATGAAATCTACCTGGATGAATATACGGACGGAGCGACGAATCCGAGAATCCAGGAATACGAGCTGCAAAGGTTTAACGATGAGCTGCAGCAGTGGGAGACATTTAAAGCCGTAACGGATGGTATGGGGCATGATGTGACACTGGATGATTTCGGCAAGGTGACCAGTGGCAAGCTCCGCTTATTAATTACGAAACAGAAAGAGACAGAGTACTGGACGCCTACCATGACGGAAATTCAGGTGTATAACGATGGCGGAAGCGGGGAGGAGACGAATCCTGCGCTGTCTATCGATCATGCAGCCTATGATTTAAATGAATCCAGGATTAATGATCCGAGCAATTCCGTGACAGTTGATGTCTATTTGAATAACGATGTGCTTAAAACGATCCGGTATATCGGTACAGAAGGCAACGTGTTGTCCAGCTTAACGGAAGGTGAAGACTACATTGTTGAAAATAGCTTAACTTATGTGCTTTTGCCAGCTTTCCTGCAGAGCCTGCCTGTTGGTCAATCCGGTCTGCAATTCGAGTTCATCTCTGGCAAAAAGCTGAAGCTTGATTTGAACATTATCCATTCCGCAGCAAGCGCAGAGATTTAAATGAAAAGGCGATTTTTCCCCGGCTTACGAGGGAGAGGTCGCCTTAAAATATGACAATACCCATAACGGCCGAGCCTGCGATAACCGTAAGGGGATGAATTTTATATTTGGTAATGGCTACAAAAGCCAGCACCCCGATCAGCAGCGTGGCAAAGGTCGTCCAATGAAAGATGGTCTCCGAGCTGCCGGAAAATCCGAAATGGATGGCTGCATACACGATAAGCCCTGTAATGATCGGCCGCAGACCGTAAAATGAAGATTTCACCCACGGGTAAGAATTGATTTTATAGAAAAATGCCGCAATCAGGATGACCACAATAAGACTGGGAAGAACCATGCCGGTGGTGGCGACAATGGCACCTGGCAAACCTGCTGTATGATAGCCGATCAAGGTGGCGCTGTTCGTTGCAATCGGTCCGGGTGACATGCCAGCCAGCGAAACGATGCGCTGGAATTCTTCTGTGGAGAGCCAATTGTGCTTTTCCACTTCAAACTGAATCATGGGCAGAATAGCATAACCGCCGCCAAAAGAAAGAAAGCCGATCTTCAAAAAAGAAAGAAATAACTGCCAGAACAGCATAGAGACCACTCCTAGATATAATATTCGATGACAGGCTGTGGTTGGTCGTGGTACTCTTTTTCGGTTCGCACAGAGAGTCCAAGCAGCTTTTTCACACGCACGATGACAACGCCGATTCCGAGTCCAATCAGGATCATGATCGTTGGGTTCATGCCGGTCAGCAGAAGCACAATCAGCGTACTGACAGCTACGGCTACGGTCGTTCGGTCAAATAAGGCACTTTTGCCCATTTTGTAAGCGGCTACGACGATCAGACCGATAATGGCGCCATGAATACCTTTAAAGGCGGCCTGCACCTTCGGTTCATGCTGGAATAAGGAATAAAATGCGCTGAGCGCAAACACGATGATGAAGGTAGGAAGCGTTATACCCAGCGTTGCAGCAATCGCCCCCGGCACTTTGCCCATCCTGTAACCCAAAAAGGCAGAAGCGTTCACGCCCACACCTCCCGGAGCAGAGCCTGCCAAAGACATCAAATCATTCATTTCCTGGCTGTCAACCCACTTCTTTTTATCCACAAATTCTCGTTCAATCAGCGACATCATGGCATATCCGCCGCCAAAGGTGGCAGGCCCGATTTTGAAGAAAATCCAGAACAAATCCCATAAAAGCGTTAGTTTTGACATGGTGTTTGATTTCATGTTGATTCACCTCGTTATTCTTGTCTTCATCATAGCACCTTTTTACCAAAATGAAAATTAGTTATAGCTGATAAAACAGATTACTTTTGATTATAGGCTGGATACGGGCCTGATTCGGTTATTTTTATAGATTATTCGCATGGGTTTGGTCTGGATTGAGTAAAAATAGTATACTTTTATTCAATTTAGTTAAAAGTGATTGTTGAAAGTGACTATAGCGTATTAGAGGTAGCAATCCCATTCGTAAACAGCTATAATAATTCTAAATCCTACTATAATCATAGGAATAAACGGAGCGATATCATGGTAAAAGCGAACCCCTCACCGGCTAATATAAAAAAAGCGGTTTTTGAACGAATTGCGCAGAAGGACGATATCTCCAAGGCAGAGCTGATGGCGGAATTCACCCTGACCAGCAGCAGCCTGACCAGGCTTCTGGAGGAGCTTGTACATGAAGGCTGGATCAGTGAATCAGGACTGGGGCAGTCTACCGGCGGCAGAAGGCCGATTTTATATCAGATCAGCTCAGCGCACAGGTACATCTTTGGACTGGAAATATCCAGACTGTATTCGACGCTTGGATTATTTGATTTGAAATTAAATGCCCTGTCGTACAAACGCTGGACCATGGACGAAACCTTGACCCCGGAGCGTCTTATGGACTGTGTGCAGGAGCAGGTTGAAATGATGCTGGAAGCTCACCATGTTCCCAAAGAACAGGTGCTCGGCATGGGCATTGGCGCTGTAGGTCCGCTGGACCGGAACCAGGGAGTGATCCTGAACCCGCTTTATTTTCCGGCGGAGGGCTGGTCCAATGTGCCGGTCTGCCGGCTGATTGAAGAGAAGACGGGAATAGCGGCGGTTCTCGATAACGGAGCGAATGCGGCCTTGGTGGGTGAGCATTGGGCGCTGCGCGGCGAGAACCTTCAGCATATGCTGTACGTGCATGTCGGCACGGGTTTGCGTTCTGCGATGATGTCCGGCGGGCAGCTCGTATATGGGGCGGTGGACATGGAAGGCTCCATCGGTCAGATGATTATCCAGGCCGACGGCCCGCGGCTGCACGGTACGGGGAATTACGGAGCGCTGGAGGCGTTCGCCTCCGTGCAGGCACTGGAGCAGCAGGTAAGAGCACAGGTGAAGATGGGGCGCAACCAGCTTGAGAGCGCAGCCGGCGTGCAGCCAGAGGCCATACACTTCGCCATGCTGGTGGAAGCGCTCGGGAATGGTGAAGCATTTGTGCAGGAGCTGTTCTCCCAGTCGGCTGCTCATATGGGAATTGGCCTGGCCAACCTGATCAACATTTTGCACCCCGAAATGGTCATTCTCGGCGGGGCCCTGATCAGCGTGAGCGGTCTGTATTATGATACAGCGGTATCTGTTGCACAGAAAAACATCTATTATTATCCCGAGTATCAGCCTGTATTTTCTAAAGGCATACTGCAGGAAAAGGCGGTGGCTGTAGGAGCCGCTGTGCTCGTGCGCAATCAGCTGTCGATATGAAGAAAGGCAGAGCGGAAATGAATTTCCGCCTGCCTTTTTTCGGCTTAAAATCGAGATAAGCGCTTGATCAAGTTAATAGGTACGAGTGTGTATAAGCGTGAACATTCTAACGGTTGTGGTCGAGGCCGCTTCTTTGTTTGTACCCGCGAGCGTTTTAAACCGAATGCCGCAAACGGCGGCTTGCTTTCATATGAATTTGCCGGGACCAGTGGGCATGCTCACTGGCTTTTTTGGTTTTCACGGCTTCTTTAAAGCTTGACGTCCTTGACAAAATGCAGCAGCTCCTCGGACATTTTAGCAAGCTCCTGGGAGGACGAGGTGATCTCCTCCATCGTCGCCAGTTGCTGCTCGGTTGCGGCAGACACGCTTATAGCACCGGAAGACGTTTCTTCAGCCACTTCGGCAACCCCCTGCAGAGAGACCGCCAGCTTGTTCGTTGCCTCGGACATTTGCTGCGATGCCTCGGATACCGACTGGATTTGCAGGCTCACGGAATTGACGGCCTGCTTGATGTTGGCGAAGGCTTCGCCAGCAACAGATACCGCGGCAATCCCGGCTTGCACAACCTCCGTCCCCTCTTGAACGGATTGGACAGTACGCTCGGTATCCGACTGAATGGAACGGACCAACATGGCGATTTGTTTGCTGGATTGCGTCGATTGCTCGGCCAGCTTGCGTACTTCCTCCGAAACGACGGCAAATCCGCGCCCGGCTTCCCCTGCGCGCGATGCTTCAATCGCCGCGTTAAGGGCGAGCAGATTCGTCTGCTTGGCAATGCCTGCAATCACCTCTACGATTTTGCCGATTTCATCGGAGCGCGAGCCGAGAATGCTCACCTCTTCAGTAATGTTTTGCACGGTAGTTTGAATATTGCCCATTTGCTCGACAGCCGTTTGCACGGACACGCTTCCGTCCATCGCAGTCTGTGCCGCGATTCGCGATTTCTCGGCGACTTGAGAGGCGCTTGAAGCAATGCTGCCCGCTTCCACGGACATGTTGTTCACAAAAGCAACGCTTTCCTGAATCGCTCGAATCTGCTTCTCGGAGCCCTCGGCCACCTGCTCGATAATTTCGACTACCTGCTCGGTGGCTTTTGTTGTCTGGTCGGCTCCTGCGGTAAGCTGCTCGGATGACGCCGCGACCTGAAGGGCATTTTGCGATACTTGCTCAATCAGGTTACGCAAATTTTGCATCATCGTATTAAAGGATGTGGCCAGCGTGCCCAGTTCATCCCTATTTTTCACGTTCACGGCTTCGCTGGTCAGATCCCCATTTGCAATCACCTCGGCGGCTTTCGTGATTCGCACAATGGGTTTGGTGATTAACCGGCTGATCACAAACGCAATAACGAAGCCCAAAATAATCGTAGTGACCGAAATAATGATGATCGTCAGCCTCGTTTTGAGTATACGGTCCGAGATCAACGCCATATCCTGTTTTAAAGCTTCTTCCTGAAGCTTGATGTAACGGTCAGCCGTTTCCATGAACTTTTTGATGATGGGTTCGTTTTTGGCGGCGACACGCATGTAGTCTTCTACTTTATTCAGTTTTTTGAACTCGATCATTTCCTCGGCGTTGCTCGAGTAGCTTTGCTGAAGTAAATCGAGCCCTTGCAAAAGCAGCCAGTCGTCAGCATCGGTTGTTACGGCCTGGATCTGTTTGCTCACCGCGTTGTAGCTGCGTACGGCATCACGATATGCGTCTATTTCCGATTCGTCATTCATCAGGAGGAAATTGGTGATGTTAAGGTTTTCATTTTTGATCGCAAGGCTTAAATCCTTAACCTTGCTGACCACGTCAGCGCGTTCCTTCAGCAGTTTCTGATACTTTTCATTAATCGAATTAAGCTCGACATAGTTAAGTGATGCGACAGTTGCGAGCAATAAGAGGACGGATAGGAAGCCGCCATAGAGCTTTTTGCCAATGGTTAGTTTCATCGATTCGTGTCCTTTCGGCCTAAGAAGCGGCATCTGCAAAAATTTCGTTCGCGCCGTCCCGGAATTGTTTTGCAGCTTCCTCTGGCGTCATTTGCCCAAGCAGCATCTTGTTTCTGATTTTGCTAAACAACGTATTGATACTGCTGGACACCAGTGGAACAGGAGGGTCGATCGGACTTGAGTTTTTCTCGACATGCTCCATGTAGACATACTGCTCTCTGTCGCTTCCCTTCATTTGGTCCAGCAAATGCTCGCGTACTTTGGCCGTGGCCGGAACACCGCGTTCGCCCGACAAAATTTCGTTCGCTTCAAGATCATTAATGAAAAAATCAATAAACAGGGCAGCTTCCTCGGATTGCTTGGTATAGGAAGAGACAGAAAAATACATGGATGGCTTGACGTAGTTTCCTTCGGAGCCGCCCTTAAGCGCCGGGAATGGCAGGAGCTTCATCGCTGTGCCCGACAAGCTGCTGTAAGAACCGACGTTGTTGCTCGTGACTGTGTGGAAAGCGGCTCGCTTGTTGGTGATCAGCGCATCCTTATCGGAGGACAAGGCATTGATCATATCGGGACTCGCCATCAGCCCCTCATCAATGAGCATTTTCTCCATCTTGAAGAAGTCGGATAAATATTCATCCTTGTCATAACCCAGTCCTTTGCCGTCGGCTGCATAGTAGCTGGCTCCATGTTGTCTAAGATAATAGGCGAAGTCAAGCGCGCCGGAACCGATCGGTATAAAATCCGGCTGATTGATTTGTTCTTTGAGCTCCCTCGCTGTCTGAATGAGGTCCTCGTACGTATATCCAGCCGATAGCGTTGGAACGCCCGTCTGCTCGAATATTTCGGGATTGTACATGACGGATTGGGCATTCACGCCAGTAACGATGCCGTAGAGCTTTTCGTCAAACGTGCCCGCCGCGCGTGAACTGTCATCCAAATCGGAAACATCAAGCTTCCCGGAGGCAACCAGATCATCCAGCGGCATAATCAGCTTGCGTTTAATATATTCGTTGATATATTTGTAGTCCATCTGGATAACATCCGGAAAATCCTGATCGGCTGCTCTCATTGCAAGCAGCACCCAATAGTCACCGTTCGGCGCTTCAGTTGGTTCGACTTTAATGTTTGGATATTTTTTCTCGAATAATTCAATCACCTTCATTGTTCTTTCTTTCCGTCCATCATTGCCCCACCAGGCCACTTTAAGCACTTTTTGACCCTTTGCTGCACCTTCGGCTTGTGGCTGTACGGCAGCTGTTTGACTGGTGCAGCCGGTACCGATCAGAGCCAGGATGATGAGAGTCAGGATAACGCCCCGGATGTCTAATGCTGTCTTCACTTGTTTCCCCCCTGAGGTCTTTGCAGACCTGTATGAATGACTTCTAACTAATTTATCGGATTTACAAATGTTTTAATTAGAGCACATCTATCAAATTCGCAATGGGTACCCAAAATCAAAGTTTTATTGCTTTGTTCATACCTATTTACAGAAAGGTTTGTTTTCCCCGCGACTTTAACATAACCTCTCCTTCCTCCTGAAGCGCCGATAACATTTGCCCTTTATATTCATAGGTGTAAGAGATTTAGACGTCTAGACTTCTTTGAAAGGGATGAACTGTGATCTGGTATTTACGTTCACTCGGCAAACGCAAAATTCTTGAGTTTCTGGTATTGATTGTTTTTGTCGTATTTTTTCTCGTTCCTTTATTGAACCTGCTGATTTTGGCCGTCTCCGGAAAATGGCAGTATCCGGCGCTGCTGCCGCAGAGCTTTTCCCTGGAATGGTGGAGGTTCGTGTTAAGCCAGGACGATGTGCTCAGCTCGATGTGGCTTTCGTTCCTGATCGCCGTAGTGGTCACGGCAAGCTCGGTTATTCTGTGTGTACCGGCTGCCTATGCTTTTGCACGGATTGCGTTTCCGCTCAGCCGATGGTTTCTGTTTTCCTTTTTACTTACACATGCCTTTCCCAAAATGGGGCTGTACGTGTCCATCGCCGTGCTGTTCTACAAGTTCGGGCTGATGAATACGTTCGTGGGCATCGTACTGATCCATATGGTCAACACGCTCATGTACATGACCTGGATTCCTGCGGCTTCCTTTCGCAGTGTGCATCGGGCGCAGGAGGAGTCGGCGCGGGACGCGGGGGCGGGACCGCTGCGCGTGTTCTGGAAGATTACGCTCCCCATGGCGATGCCCGGCATTATGGTGGCTTCCGTGTTTACCTTCCTCGCTTCGCTGGATGAGGCGCAGGGAACGCTGCTGGTCGGCATACCTGACTACAAAACGATGCCAGTCATCATGTATTCCATCATAGCCGATTATCCGAACACCACCGGTGCGGTCTTTTCGGTCATTCTTACCTTACCGACGGTCATCCTGCTGCTTGCCGCAAGGCGTTTTGTCAGTGCGGATGTGCTGGCAGGGGGCTTCCAGGTCAAATGACTTTTCTGAAGTAAAGGGGCTTGAAGTATGTCGATTCAATTATCCATTCGTGATCTGAGTAAACGATTCAAGACGGGGGACGGGGTAAAGGGCATTTCTCTCGATGTGATAAAAGGGGAGCTGGTGACGCTGCTCGGCCCCTCCGGCTGCGGTAAAACGACAGTGCTTCGCTCCATCGGCGGTTTTCTGGATCCGGACAGCGGGGATATTCAAATCCGGGGCAGCAGCATCCTGCATCTGCCTCCGGAAAAACGGCCGACGGCCATGGTTTTCCAAAGCTATAACTTGTGGCCACATATGACCGTGTATGAAAATCTCGCCTTTGGACTCAAGCTGCGCAAGAAGAAAAAGGATGAAATCCGCGGTCTTGTGCAGGAGGCGCTGAAGCTGGTTCAGTTGGAAAGCGCGGAGCGCAAATTGCCGGGACAGCTGTCCGGCGGGCAGCAGCAGCGGGTGGCCTTGGCGCGGGCATTGCTGCTGGAGCCGGAGGTGCTGCTGCTGGACGAGCCCTTCTCGGCGCTGGATGCCAAGCTGCGTATGGAGATGCGGGAAGAGCTGCGTGAAATTCAACGGCGGACCGGCATGACGATGATTTTCGTCACCCATGACCAGGAGGAGGCCTTGTCGATCTCCGACCGTATCGTTGTCATGCGGGCAGGCGAAATTGAGCAGCTGTCCACACCGCAGGAAATTTACGATATGCCGCGTACGCTGTTCGTGGCAGGCTTCATCGGACGCATCAATCTGATCAAGGGTGTCAGTACCGGACGCAGCGTGGCTGTGGGAGAGGCGCATTTCGAGCAGGAGCGCGAGGTTGACGGGAAAGTCATTGCAGCCGTACGGCCGGAGGATATCTATCTGACGGCGGAGCAGGAGCCAAATTCCCTGCCCGGCACGATTCGGCAAATCATGATCCTCGGGCATTATGCAGAGGTGTCCGTGGAAAGCGGGGAACAGGTGCTTAAAATGTTCGTTCCCCGTGAACAGTCAGCCCGGCTCAGCAGCGGGCAGCAGGTTCGTATTGGCTTCAGCAGAGTGGTGTCGTTTCCTGTGCCCGAAGCTTAAAATCTCCGGGTGGTGGCATTTCCTTCATCGCTTTGTTCATTAAATATAGACTTCATTTGAGGAGGAGAAAGGATGTCAGTGAAAAAGAGATTCAGCATGATGTTGGCGGGGGTGCTCAGTCTGGGATTGTTGGCGGGTTGCGGCAGTAGCGGAGGAGCGGATTCTTCTGCGGCGGCAGGCGGTAAAGCGGAGAGTGCAGTACCGGAGAGCGCTGTAACGGAAATCTCCCTCTACACCTCGGGATCGCTTAACGTCAAGGAGCTGTGGGAGACGCTGATTTCGGATTTCGAGGCCAAAAACAAGGATGTCAAGGTTAAGCTCGTTTATTTGCCATCAGGCACCGGGGGAGCTACGACGATGGACCGGCTGGTTGCAGCGAAGCAGAGCGGCCAGTCGGAGAGCGATATCGATCTGTATGAAGGAAGCCTGGATGATATTACACGTGGAGGCAAAGAAGGGCTGTGGGAAACGCTGGACACAACCAAGGTGCCCAATCTCGCCAATGTTGACGAAGCTTACCTGAAGCAGGTTAACGATCAGGCCGTTCCTTACCGCGCCTCCTCCGTCGTGCTTGCCTATAACAGCGCGAACGTGTCTGAGCCTCCTAAAACAGCGGAAGCACTGTACGAGTGGATTCGCCAGCATCCGGGTAAATTTGCTTACAACGATCCGTCCACCGGCGGTGCAGGCAGCTCATTTGTGAACACGGCCATTTATAATTTCCTTCCTCCCGAGGCCATGAACAGCAGTGATCCCGCGAACATGGAAAAATGGGATCAAGGCTTCGCCCTGCTGAAAGAGCTGGGAGCATCTATGTATGAAAAAGGCGTGTACCCGAAGAAAAATCAGGGGACGCTTGATCTGCTTGCCAGCGGCGAGGTGGACATGATTCCGGCCTGGTCCGATATGGCCCTGGAGCAGCTGAATAAAGGAACACTGCCGGACACCGTGAAGCTGGCGCAGATTGAGCCTGCCTTTACCGGCGGACCGTCCTATCTGATGGTGCCTGCTCTTTCGACCAAGAAAGAGGCGGTGCAGAAGCTGCTGGATTACGTGCTTTCCCCTGAGGCCCAGACGACGGTCATCAACAAAATTTACGGTTATCCGGGCATTAAATGGGACCTGATGCCGGCGGAGCTGCAAAAGCAATTTGAAAGTGTATCCGGAGGCTACCGCAGCTTCAATAGCGGCGATCTGCAGCAGGAAATCTACAAGCGCTGGCAGAGTGAAGTGGCGGGCGGTTAATGATGAGTACATCATTTAAAAGAGGGATGCTGGGGCTGCTCCTGGTCATCCCCTCTTTTCTCATTCTGCTCGTCGTTGTGATCATCCCCATTCTGTACGCGATCAGGGAGAGCCTGATCGACGAGAACGGAACTGGCTTCGGCTTGGCGAACTATATCCGCCTGTTTACGGATGCTGCCATGCGCAAAAATGTGCTGTACACGCTCAATTTGACGATTGTATCCACGCTCCTGACTCTGGTCATCAGCTACGCGATGGCGGTATATTTGCGTTTTGGCTCCGGATTTGTCGTGACCTGGATTCGGCGCCTCTATTTTGTGCCAATGTTCATCCCGGGAGTTATTGCAACCTATGCCTTGATCACTACCTACAGCAATCATGGCTGGGCGCCGCGTTTTCTGCTTACACTGGGAATCGACTCGTTCCCCAAGATTATCTATGACTACAAAGGACTTCTGCTGGCCAATCTGTGGTTCAATATTCCGTTTGCCACCATGCTGCTCAGCTCGGCGCTTGCCGGTATTCCGAATTCCGTCATTGAAAGCGCAAGAGATGCCGGAGCGCGTACCATGCAGCTGTTTGTCCGTTTTATTCTGCCGCTGTCGTACAAGACGATGTGGGTGGCGGCAACCTTTATCTTTATGGGCGTGATCGGCAGCTTTACCGCTCCCTTCCTGATCGGCGCCAACTCGCCGCAGGTGCTGGGCGTAGCCATGCAGCAGGTGTTCTCCAGCTACCAGGAAACACACATGGCGAGCGCTATGGCTGTGTTTATGTTTATACTGTGCTCTTTTATGGGTTATTTCTACATCCGGACGATGGTGCAGGATGCGGATGCCAACTAAGCTGAATTCCATGGAACATCAAGGAGGGACTTATGACAATGGCAGGAAGTAAAACGGAAGCAGAGCGGATGGAAATCAGTCAGCAGAACAGCTGCCGTTTTTCCTTTACCATGCCGGAGGACGGATTTGCGGAGCTGGACCTGACGGGCCCGATCGGACAGCGATTGCTCGGAGCCGGACCGGGAGTCCGCTATTGTGCGTGTATATCTGGGAGAGCAGTATAACCAGGATGTCATTCTCTTTTACGGCAGCAGCTCTTTCACATATACACGTCTGCTTGGGCATCTGACGGCAGGAGAATGTCAACAACTCATGACTCAAGTCACGAGCTTGTCTCTGCCTACGTCGTAGACAGTGCTTGCGCTTCGCACAAGCCTTTTAGACTTATTCCTAACCAGTAGTGCAAACGCACCTTATGGTGCTCCTACCTTAGCGTGTTGAAACATCAGGACGGCTGTCAACGAGTGCCTTGGTTACTTGGTGATGGACATCCAGCAACTAACGGTTTTCTCTTGAACTATCTTTTCACTTGAATTCAGTATAGCTTGGATCAAGTGATCCATGGTTAAATTTTCATTATGGAAGGGGGAAGCATGGAGATTTCGGCTTGCGAGCTACCGATGGTAGCCCTTATGCCGAGCGCATTTCCTCACACGGTTAAAGCCGCGTGTCTCCATGCGCATTTGATGAAAAAAATATTCGCTGCGGAAGGCCTGATCTTTCCGGACTGCACGCATAGCCACATTACGTATGCATTTCATATTCCCGAGCCTGCCTCGGAGATCTGCATTCGCTTCGCCTACGACCCCAAGCTGCTGGCAGACGAAGACCGGGCCAGAGTCATCATCCAGGACAGCATGCGCAAGTATGGATACGCGGAAGAGGACGGCGGTGACGGTTGGAAGAAATACGCCCCTCTCAAGAACCTGCTGACACTGTCGGTGGATGACCCGATCCGCCATCGCGGCGCTGCACACAGGCATGATCCGCAGCAGGAGCACCGGCTAGGCTTGACCGAAGCGTCCCCCGGTTTTCTGGCGGGTATCAATCCGCAGGGCGTATGGCGTGTGACTGTCAGCCTGCACGCTGTCGTTACCGAGACGCTGAACTATCGGTTTGAGGTTGAGGCTGAAATGGTGCAGAAGGGAGGGGCGCATGATGAAATGGATTCCATCCGAGCTGCACACCCACACCTTTCATAGCGACGGTTCCCATAGCCTGCTGGAGCTGGCTGCCAGCGCCGCCCGCCTCGGACTGGGCTGTATTGCCCTGACCGATCATAATACGCAGTCCGGATTGGCGGGTGCGGAGCAGGCAGAGCGGCAGAGCGGCATCCGCATTGTGCCGGGCATGGAGTGGACGACATTTTATGGACATATGCTGACACTGGGCATCAAGGAGTTTGTGGACTGGCGGGTATTGGGGCCAGAAGACATTCATAAGGGTATACAGTTTGTGCATGAACAGGGCGGCATCGCCGGTCTTGCCCATCCATACCGGATCGGCAGCCCGATCTGCACAGGCTGTTTCTGGGAATATAATATCCATGATTGGAATGATGTTGATTTCATCGAAGTATGGTCCACCCTCATGCCTTCCGTCAAGCGTGACAGCCAAAGAGCTTTCGCGCTGTGGACGGATCTGCTGAACCAGGGTTACCGGATCACGGCGACGAGCGGCCGTGATTGGCATGGCACCAAGTCTGATGATCCGCTGCCTGCCGTTACTTACATCGGGGTGGAGAAGGCGGACGGCACATCTTTGCAGGTACAGATCGTAGAGGCCTTACGCCGGGGTCGTGCTGCCGTCACTATGGGGCCGCTGCTTACTTTATCCGTCAAAACGGCAGGTGATGAGCATGAGTATGCTATGGGGGACTGTGTTGAATGGCACGGCAAGCCTGATCCGATGGCGATGGAGGTCACCGTGAACGTGGACATGGACATCCGGAGGGAGTTCTACGAACTACAAGGGGATCGTTTACGACTTGTGCTGAGAAGCGGACAGGGCGTATGCGACGAAATACAGATTCCGGCGGAGACGGCTGTTTACAGCTTCACGCTTCAGGCTGAGGCTGCATCGCAATGGGTGCGCGCTGAGCTGTTCGGCTGTCTCGGGAATGCCGTCACTCTTGTTGCTTTTACCAATCCTGTATATATTCATGCGCCGGCGGTTCAAGCGACGGCTGTACGGAGTGGCGGGCGCTGCGAATTTTGAGGAAAGGAAAGAGGCTTTATCGTGGCATCCAAACAGGAAAAAATCAAACAGCGGATCGAGGATTATATCCGTGACAGCGGGATCAGACAGGGCGGCAAGCTGCCGCCCGAAACCGCGCTGGCGCAAGCCTTTCAGGTGTCGCGCACCACGGTCCGTGGAGCAATACAGCGGCTGGAAAGCGAGGGGAAACTGCTCGTCAAGCATGGCAGCGGAACGTTCATTACACGCCCGCTGCCCGCTATTCCAAGCTCTCTCGACCGCTTGTACAGCATCGGGGACATGATACGGTCCGCAGGATTAAAGGAAGACGAGCAGCTTGAATCTATCAAGCGGCTGGACTGCTGCCCACGTGAAATTGCGGAACGAATGGAACTGGACCGCCATGCACCAGTCATTGTGCTGGAACGCACGAGAACAGCCAACGGAGAAGCCGTGGCCCATTCGATCAATTACATACCTGAGCAAATTGCCGAGGCGATTATAGTTGACGGCTCTTTTACAGGATCGCTGTTTCAAAATTTCGAGTACAAGGCCGGAGTTCGTATTGTAGGCGCTTACTCGGAGATGACCGTACCGGCCCGGACGGATCCGCATGCGCGTCGGCTCATGACTTCGCCGCAGGCAGCCGTGCTATTGTTCAAACAGCTTCATTATGATGAGCTGAACAGGCAGGTGCTCTATTCGTATGATTATGTGCGTAGCGATATTTTCCAGTTCTGGATTCGGCGCAACCGTTGACAGATTCTGAGTTAATTTCACTTTCTATAACTCAATAACGCTATAATCCGGTATAATCAAGGAAAGAATACAAGGAAGGAGAGCCAGGTACGAATGGAATCCGATGAACGAGTTCATCAGCGCCACGATACGTCCTATCGTTTCCTGTTGTCCAGTAAAAAGCTCTTTGTCGAGTTGCTTCGCTCCTTTGTACATAAGGGATGGGTGGAACGAATTGATGAAACGACCGTTCAGGAAATCCCCCATTCCTTCGTTCTTCAAGATTTCAAGCGCAAGGAAGCGGATCTGGTCTATCAGGTGAAGTTGAATGATCAAGATGTCGTGTTTTATTTGCTGTTAGAGATGCAGTCCAACGTGGATTTCCTGATGCCTTATCGTTTATTACTTTATCAGGTTGAAATTTGGCGTTATTTGCTGAAAGATCAGGATAAGAAGCAGGTCAAGCGGAAAGAATTTCGCTTACCTCCGGTTGTGCCGATTGTATTGTATAATGGAAAGAGGCGCTGGAGTGCCAGCCGCCAATTTCGTAAGCTGCTCGCTCATGAAGAACTGTTTGGTTCGGAACTGCTTGATTTTGAATATTTGCTTATTGATGTGGCCCGGTATAGTGACGAAGAGTTACTGGCCTTGTCCAATACGATTGGTTCCGTCTTTTTGCTGGATAAAGCGGAAGAACTGGAACAATTGTCGGATCGGCTTGGTAAGTTGATGCACACGATAAAGCAATTGCCGGAAGATACTCACCAGAAACTGATGGCTTGGATCGTGAATATTTTGGGTCAAAAAATGCCAGCAGATGAACCGAATTTGCAAGAATTAATCCAGAATACGAAAGGAGATGTATTTGTGATGGGTTTGGAAAAAGTTCTGGATGATATAATACGTAAAGGCAAACGTGAAGGCAAACGTGAAGGCAAACGTGAAGGCAAACGTGAAGGTGAGCAAAAAGCAAAAGAAGCGATTGTAAAAAACATGATCAAAATGGGGATGGACACGGCGTTCATCGTTCAAGCGACCGGCGTGCCGGAAGAGAAAGTGGAAGAGCTGCGGAAATGAATCGAAGCCACAATTTGAAATCGTTAAACCAAGAGCAACAACCACAAAACCCACCACTAAAAGGTTCGTCGCCTTCGGTGGGAGTGTTTCAACTTTAGTGTAATTGGTTTACTGCCAAGAGTTTAAATCAGCTGATACAGGGATAACCTTTATACTACAGCTGGAAGGATAGGGCTCTGCTGGAGAGCAACCTGAGCAATCCCGCTGGGCGTTATACGGTATAGGGAGCAGTCGCTGTGGCGGCTGTTTTTCTTTATACCGGCAACGCAGGGAAGCGAAAAACTCCGGGGATTGGGGCAGAGCCCCAAGGTCTTAGGCCAGATCCTTCTGG
>NZ_JBHIRY010000044.1:0-38621 GCF_042138635.1 Paenibacillus medicaginis
ACCAGTACTAATCGGTCGAGGGCTTATCCTAATGAATAAAACGCAATGACGTTTCGGATCCGGTTTTCAGGGTGTAATCAGTGGACATATCTGCTCAAGTAGTTGAGATGTCAGAATGATTGCAAATGGCATTTGGCGATGCTGTTTTCCTGGATCTAATGGTAGTTAATGTTCCCTGATAGCTCAGTTGGTAGAGCACTCGACTGTTAATCGAGTTGTCACAGGTTCGAGTCCTGTTCGGGGAGCCATTTGGAGAGGTGTCCGAGTTGGCCGAAGGAGCACGATTGGAAATCGTGTAGGCGTCAAAAGCGTCTCGAGGGTTCGAATCCCTCTCTCTCCGTTTCTTAATAGTATGGCCCGTTGGTCAAGGGGTTAAGACACCTCCCTTTCACGGAGGTAACAGGGGTTCGAATCCCCTACGGGTCATTGTTTTAACTTTATTCATCTGGAGATAAATACTTATTGATCTGTGGTACATAAATATGATATGATCTAATAAGTGTATTAAGATGGAGGCTTAGCTCAGCTGGGAGAGCATCTGCCTTACAAGCAGAGGGTCGGGGGTTCGATCCCCTCAGCCTCCACCATATTAAATATCGCGGGGTGGAGCAGTTCGGTAGCTCGTCGGGCTCATAACCCGAAGGTCGCAGGTTCAAATCCTGCCCCCGCAATTGCTTTCAATTAAAGAAAGTGCCTCTGGAACCGTGGTGTAGAGGCCTAACATGCCTGCCTGTCACGCAGGAGATCGCGGGTTCGAATCCCGTCGGTTCCGCCATTTTAATTACTTGCACTGAATTTTATAAGGCTCGGTAGCTCAGTCGGTAGAGCAGAGGACTGAAAATCCTCGTGTCGGCGGTTCGATTCCGTCCCGAGCCACTTTTCAACTAAATACGCCGGTGTAGCTCAATTGGTAGAGCAACTGACTTGTAATCAGTAGGTTGGGGGTTCAAGTCCTCTCGCCGGCACCATTCTGGAGGCTTAGCGAAGTGGCCAAACGCAGCAGACTGTAAATCTGTTCTCGTACGAGTTCGGTGGTTCGAATCCATCAGCCTCCACCAGTTATAGGGGCATAGTTTAAAGGTAGAACAGCGGTCTCCAAAACCGTTAGTGTGGGTTCAATTCCTGCTGCCCCTGCCATATTTTTTTTGTTTTGGCGGTCGTGGCGAAGGGGTTAACGCACCGGATTGTGGCTCCGGCATTCGTGGGTTCAAGTCCCATCGATCGCCCTTTTATATAATGGGGATTAGCCAAGCGGTAAGGCAACGGACTTTGACTCCGTCATGCATAGGTTCAAATCCTATATCCCCAGCCATTTATATGCGGACGTGGCTCAGCGGTAGAGCATCGCCTTGCCAAGGCGAGGGTCGCGGGTTCGATTCCCGTCGTCCGCTCCATAAAATGTGGCGCCATAGCCAAGTGGTAAGGCACAGCTCTGCAAAAGCTTTATCCCCAGTTCGAATCTGGGTGGCGCCTCCATAATGAGTTGATTTATTGAGTTTACTTGGAATGCGGAACATAAGTAGCAAGAAAATTGAATATTTTTACTTTGCCGGTGTGGCGGAATGGCAGACGCGCTCGACTCAAAATCGAGTGGGGAGACCCGTGGAGGTTCGAGTCCTCTCACCGGTATTAACTATGAAATTAAGCTCTTGGGATTAGAAATCCTAGGGGCTTTTTTGATATCCATAAAGATACTAAACAGATGCAAATTGCCGAATTTAAGATTCTTTCAAAATCGTGAGGAAAACCATGGAGGTTCGAGCCCTCTCGCTGAGACATGCATGGCTTCATGGTCTTGCGAGGAGGTTCAATTGAAGCAACGGTTTCCCGATAATTCATCGGGGAACCGTTGCTTATTTTTTCTGAAGATAAAAGTCAGTCCAGAGCATACCCAGACCTAAGGCTAGGTTTAAAAACCGCCCGCAGTCCGTTTTAACAAGAGGGGAACACGTATAAAATAAAGACATAAGAAAGAGACAACGAAAGGCGGTGATCAATCAATGAGAATGGATAGAAACAAAGGCTTGGCCATCCTGCTTATCGCAGTGGGTGTTCTATTTCTGCTCGGTACCCTGTCTCCGGCATTCGGCTATCTGATGCGTGAGATTATGAGTTATCTGATCCCGGTCGCTATGATCGTGCTCGGGTACTACGGAGTCAGAAGCGGCAATATGGTGATAGGTTGGATCATTTTGATCCTGGGTCTGCTGATCCTGATCGGCAAGCTGTCCTGGCTGATCGGTCCGCTTCTTGCGATCGGACTTATCATTTTCGGGATTTTCCTCTTAAGAAGCCGGGGACGCAGATATTAATGTTAGGAAGGGAGCATAGCAAATGAGTGTATTTCGGCGCATGCGGGATATTACGGTGGCAACGTTCAACGAAGCGTTGGAGCAAAGCCAGGACCCTGTTCGAATGATTGACCAGTTTCTTTCCTCCACACGGAGGGATATCGCGGAAGCGGAGAAGCTGCAGCAGCAGTATTCGGTACACACAAGACAGATGAAGCTGCAGATGGATCAAGCGCTCTCGATGCAGAACAAAAGGGAAGAACAAGCGCTGCTGGCATTGAAAGCAGGCGAGGATCATGTCGCCAAGCTGGCGCTGCAAGAGAAAATGCTCTACGAAGAAAAAGCGCAGCAGTATACGGAGCTTTGGGGGCAGAGCAGAGAATCGCTTCGAGAGCTTGAATATCAGCTTGAAGAGCTGCGGACAGAGTATCAAACCGTATACAGCAAAAGACAATATTATGTTGCACGTATGGAAACGTTGAATTTGCAGCGTCAAATGAATGAGCGTGCGGGTACATACGGTGGAAGAAATCTTCCCCGGATGTTTGACCGCCTGGACAACAGGGTTGCAGATATTGAAGCAGAGACATACAGTCTGCGGGAGCTGCGCCGTTCCGAGGCCGGATACAGTGACAGCCGGCAATCCCAAGGCTCCGTATTGGATCAGGAGCTGGCAAGATTAAAGCAGAAGCTGAATAACGAAAGAAAGGAGTAGAGAAGAGATGACCAAGTTATACCGGTCAAGCCGGGACAGAATGATTACAGGAGTGAGCGGCGGGCTATCCGATGTCATTGGCATTGATTCCACCTGGATCAGGATTTTGCTGCTGGTCAGCATTCCTTTTACCGGGGGAGCGACGATCCTCATTTACTTTATCGCTGCACTCGTAATTCCTAAAGAGTCTTATCCGCCGCATAGTGGCTATGGACATTCAGGCGGCTCGTTTCAACAGGGATATGGCAGCGGGCCGTATGGAAGTCCATATGGCAGAGAGCATCACCAAAATTACGGTCATGGTCAAGGCTTTCATAACGGTCAAGGCCAGCAGCAACAGCAGGCTTCCTTTGGAAACAAAGGCAGCGACCTGGATTCCATGATGGAAGATATCGAAAAAAAAGCCATGAAGAAGGAATTGGCGGAACTGCGTAAAAAAATTGCGGATTTAGAGAAGGGAGAACATAAATAATGGGAATCTTTAAAAGAATGAAGGATATGACAAGAGCTTCGGTTAACGACGTACTGGATAAGGTGGAAGATCCGATTGTGATGCTGAATCAGTACCTGCGCGACATGGAGAGCGAAATCCATGAAGCCGAACTGACGGTAGCAAAGCAAATGGCGAACGAGCGCCGCATGAAGCAGCGTCTGGAAGAAGCGGAACGTGGAGCCATTGAACGCGAGAAGCAGGCGGAAGCCGCACTTCGCAACGGCCAGGAGGAAGTAACACGCAAGCTGCTGGAAGAGAAAATTTACTTTGAACAAAAGAAGGACGAATACCGGGAGCTTCATACCCAATCTTCGGAGCAGGTAAAATCCCTTGTTCAACAGCTGCATGACATGAAGGACGAGTTTTATAAAATGCGCAACAAGCGCAACGAGCTCGTGTCCCGTGCCCAAATGGCCAAAGCCAAAAAGCAGATGTCGCAAATCAGCAGCGTGAATACCATCGAGAGCGGCAGCGCATCTCTCGGCTTCCACCGTATGGAGGAAAAAATCATGCAAATGGAAGCGGAAGCCGATGTATTGCGGGCGCCGTACCGCCCCGGAGCCGGTCAATATGTGAATCCGGCTGATGCCGAGAAGCAGCTCAAGGTGGATGAGCAGCTTGAGCAGTTGAAGAGCAAGCTGCAAAAGAGCGGTGACAAACCGCAGGCCTAAGAGCTACTCGATATTGTAACAATATGATATGCTATATGGAATGAGCTTTTGAAGACTATTCCATATGATCGGAGAAGCCATGCGGCCGTTTCTAGTGAACGCCGTTATGGCTTTTCCCACCTGAAAGAAAGGGGGTGCGGCATGGAGAGGAGAAAAACGGCTCTTGCAGGCTGGGTTTTGATCGTCATTGGTCTGCTTGCGCTGTTTCATCACTTTATAGGTTTTTTCACCATCGTCGCACTGATTCTGATCTTTGCAGGCGTATATAAAATGCAAAAAGACCGTCTCAAAAAAGGATATATGCTGGCGGCGATTGGCGGCGTGCTGCTCGTACTGGACAATCTGCTGATATTCATCGGCATTACCCTGATTTCGCTTGGAGTCTTCTATTATAAAGCACGCAAAGTACAGCCGTATGGCACAGCGATGTTCAAGCAAAACTTCATGTCCAACTATAAATGGGATGAAGGGCCCTGGACTCTCCGCAATGCAAGCATATGGCATGTGCTTGGTGAGATGGATGCGGATTTTTCGCTTGCTTTGCCCGAGGAGCGGGAGACGGTGTTTTACATGCAGGGAATTTTGGGAGATATTGATTTCTGGATTCCTGAATATTATGGGGTTGAGGTTGAGGCCGTTGTGGTGTTCGGACAAATTCAGCTCGGCCGCGATATGGATGTGGGCGTGCTGAACCGGTTGGTATGGAAATCTCCAAATTATGCGGAGAGTGAGTACAAGGTTAAATTTATCGTTTCGTATGTGGCAGGAGATGTACGCTTTCAATTTATATAGGAGCAGGAGGAGCCGGATATGAATGATCGGAAAACATCCAATATGGTCACCCGCAGTATGGGTGAAGGCATCCTCCTGTCTCTCATTGTGGGGGCTGTCTTCCTGTACATGGCCAATACATATGGGTATATGAAGCCTATTTCCGAGTGGGGAGCGGGTATACAGTTCGGGGCTGCGTTATTATTTCTGCTGGCTGGGCTGGGAGCCACCTTTGGATTTTATCAAAGCTACCGGGTAAAAAGAAGGCTGGAGCAGATGCGTGAAACCCTGCTGATGTGGGAGAAGGGCAGTCCGTCCAGAGAGCTTCCCGAGCTTGGCGCGGATGAAATTGGCAGGCTTGGCGAGCAGCTTGGCCGTATCGGGAGAAAGTGGGAAGAGCAGGTATCCTCGCTGCAGCGCTTATCCACAAATAATGCACAGCTTGCTGAACAGGCCAGAATATCTGCTATTGTGGAAGAAAGGCAAAGGCTGGCTCGGGAGCTGCATGACGCGGTTTCGCAGCAGCTTTTTGCCATTTCCATGACCGCTACGGCTGTAGGCAGAACACTGGAGAAGGATTTTGCCAAAGCCCAGCGCCAGGTGGCTTTGATCGAAGAAATGTCGGCAGTGGCCCAGTCGGAGATGAGAGCGCTGCTGCTCCATTTAAGACCGGTGTATCTGGAAGGCAAGCATCTGGAGCAGGGAATCAGGGAGCTCGTCAATGAGCTTCAGCTTAAAGTTCCGATGGAGATTGATTTTGAGATGGACAGCGGAATCCGTCTTGTCAAGGGTGTTGAAAATCATTTGTTCCGTATCATCCAGGAGGCCATGTCGAACACGCTTCGCCACGCCAAGGCGACGAGGATGGAAATCCGCATACTGCAGCGCTCGGAGCTGCTTCGCGTCATGATCCGTGACAACGGGATTGGCTTCGAGCTTGACGATAAAAAGCAGGCTTCCTACGGATTATCCACCATGCAGGAGCGGATCAGCGAGGTTGGCGGAGCGATTCAATATATTACGGCACCGGGAAAGGGAACGCGTATTGAAATTTCGGTTCCCGTCATGAACGAAGAAAGCGGGAGGAACGAGAGCGATGGATAACGGTACGGACAATCCAATCAAAGTGCTGCTGGTGGATGATCATGAAATGGTGCGGATCGGCCTGGCGGCCGTACTCGGCACGGAGGACGGAATCGAAGTCGTGGGTGAGGCGGGCAGCGGTGAGGAAGGCATCCGGCTTGCCACTGAATATCAGCCGGATGTGATTCTTATGGATCTGGTCATGGACGGTATGGACGGCATCGAAACAACCCGGCAGGTACTGCAGCTGCAGCCGCAATGTAAAGTCATTGTGCTCACCAGTTATCTGGATGACGAAAAAATGTATCCGGTCATCGAAGCAGGCGCCTTCAGCTACCTGCTCAAAACGTCACGCGCAGCCGAAATCGCGGATGCCATTCGGGCTGCGGCCCGGGGACAATCCGTACTGGAGTCCCAAGTGGCCTCCAAAATGATGGATAGATTCCGCAGGCCTCAAGCAGAGGCACCTGCTCACGCCGACTTGACCGAAAGGGAGATGGAGGTGCTGCGGCTGCTCGCCCAGGGCAAATCCAATCAGGATATTGCGGATGAACTGATCATTGGCATTAAAACGGTGAAATTCCATGTGACCAATCTGCTCGCCAAGCTGGGGGTCGAGGACCGGACACAGGCAGCTATTTATGCATACAAGAACGGTTTGGCCGAGTAAAAATCAGCCACTGGACCACAGTGTAATGCACTGAGGTTCAGTGTTTTTTTGTGCAGGCTTTTGTTGGTTGAACACCGAGGGATGGGGTAAAATAGAAGATAAGAAAAACTTTCAAAGAAAGAATGGGGAGCTATGGCTGAAAATCGAATGATGAATAAAGTGCAAACTCCAGGCGCAGTGTTTTTCATTTTCGGGGCGACGGGCGATTTGGCCCGCCGCAAGCTTTATCCTGCAATCTACAGTCTATACCGGGAAGGCAAACTCGGAGAGAACTTTGCTGTGATCGGTGTTGCGCGCCGTCCGCGTACGTCTGAGGAATTTCATAACGATTTATATGAATCTGTCCAGGAATTTTGCCGCTACAAGGCAGCAGACAGCAGGGATTGGGACAGTTTCGCCTCGCATTTTGAATACAAATCGCTGGATATTAACAATGTGGAGGGCTTTCATGAGCTCCGGCAGCAAACCGAGACGATGGAAGCGAAATTCGGCATCCCCGGCAATCGGCTGTTTTACCTTGCACTGGCCCCCGAGTTGTTTGGGAGCGTATCGAACAGTCTGAAAGAAGGCGGCATGCTTGAAGGGGCAGGCTGGAGCCGCCTCGTCATCGAGAAGCCGTTCGGCTATGATCTGGAGTCGGCAGAGCGTTTGAACCAAGAAATCCGCGAGGTGTTCTCTGAAGAGGAGATTTACCGGATTGACCATTATCTGGGCAAAGAAATGGTGCAGAATATTGAGGTCATTCGTTTTGCGAACGCATTTTTTGAACCTTTATGGAATAACAAACATATTGCCAATGTGCAAATTACGCTTGGGGAAACGGTCGGCGTGGAGGAACGCGGTGAGTACTATGATCATTCAGGAGCACTGCGCGATATGGGACAGAACCATATGCTGCAGATGCTGACCATGATCGCCATGGAGCCGCCAAGCCGTCAGCTTCCAGAGGATATCCGGGATGAGAAGGTGAAGGTGCTCCGTTCCCTGCGCCCGTTGGCTTCCAATGAAGACGTCATGATGAATGCAGTTCGTGGGCAGTACACGGCAGGCACTTACAGGGGCAAGGAGCTTCCCGGCTACCGTCAGGAGGACAAAGTGAATCCGGAATCCACTACCGAAACGTACTTCGCTGCTCGTGTATTTGTGGACAATTTCCGCTGGGCAGGGGTTCCCTTCTATATTCGGACAGGGAAGCGTCTGCCGGTAAAAACAACGGAAATCGTTGTGGAATTCAAAAGCATGCCTGATAACGTATACTTGGGTAAGAAATATAAACTGGAGCCCAATCTACTGGTCATTCGCGTGAATCCGATGGAAGGCATTTACGTAAAGATCAATGCGAAGAAGCCGGGCTCCGAAACGGAAATCGAACCGCTCGCTATGGATTTCTGTCAAAGCTGCATGGTGGGAATCAATTCACCCGAAGCCTATGAACGTCTGCTGCAGGATGCAGCTGAGGGGGATTCCACCTATTTCACCCGCTGGGATGAAGTGTCCACGGCTTGGGCTTTTGTGGACCGGATTGCCAAGGCATGGCAGGAAACGCCGGACTCCCTGGAGAGCTACCCTGCCGGAACCTGGGGACCGGAGGGAGCGTACCGGCTGATTGAACAGGATGGCTTCAAATGGTGGCCGGTCAATGGCCAGGAGGAAGACAATGTCGTGTGGAAGGTAGAATAGTCTAAGGTCACATCCTCATTCGTCTTTCGGCGGATGGGGATGATTTGTGATCAGAGTATGCTATAATACATAATGATTTCATCATTAAGCGAGGGTTGTTTTGATGCCGATTTGATCGTTTGAAAAGCGGATAAGAATGTTCTGATTTTGAATAGATTGCGATAGTGAACAAGTACTTATGGGACGAAGGGAAAAGTGAAATGAGCAAAACATTGGATAACCAAATGCAGCAGGAGATCGACAAACGTCGTACCTTTGCGATTATATCCCACCCCGATGCGGGGAAAACGACTTTGACGGAGAAGCTGCTCCTGTTCGGGGGAGCGATCCGTGAGGCAGGCACGGTCAAAGCCCGTAAAGCAAGCAAGCATGCCACCAGTGACTGGATGGAAATCGAGAAGCAGCGCGGAATCTCGGTTACTTCCTCGGTCATGCAGTTTGATTATAACGGCCATAGGATAAACATTCTCGATACCCCTGGTCACCAGGACTTCAGTGAAGACACCTACCGTACCTTGACGGCTGCGGACAGCGCCGTGATGCTGATTGACGTGGCCAAAGGCGTGGAGGCGCAGACGATCAAGCTGTTTCAGGTCTGTGCCAAACGAGGCATTCCTATTTTTACGTTCATTAACAAGCTTGATCGGGAAGGGAGAAATCCGTTCGATCTGATGGAGGAACTGGAGCAGGTGCTTGGTATCCGCTCCGTGCCGATGAACTGGCCTATTGGAACCGGACGAGACCTTTGCGGTGTATATGATCGTATGCAAAGTCAGGTGGAATTGTTCCAGGGAGACGATCACTCGACCATCCAGGTGCAGAAGGTTGAAGATTACAACGATCCGGTCATCCGGGAGATGGCCGGCGAGTTTTTGCACGACCAGCTTTGCCAGGATCTTGAGCTGCTGGATGTGGCTGGCGATCCATTTGATATGGAAAAGGTGCAGCGTGGTGAGCTGACGCCGGTATTTTTCGGCAGTGCCATCAACAATTTCGGGGTGCAGACATTTCTGGAGAACTTCCTGAAGCTTGCGCCAAAACCGGAGCCCCGCAAGAGCACCGCCGGCTTGATTGAGCCTACAAATGAGAAGTTCAGCGGATATATCTTCAAAATCCAGGCGAATATGAACCCGGCGCACCGTGACCGGATCGCCTTTCTGCGCATCGTGTCAGGGAAATTCCAGCGCGGCATGAGCGTTAAGCATGTACGGGCAGGCAAAGAGATCAAGCTCTCGCAGCCGCAGCAGTTTCTGGCACAGGACCGGGATATTGTACAGGAAGCTTTTCCGGGTGATATCATCGGTTTGTTCGATCCGGGCATCTTCCGGATTGGGGATTCCCTCAGTCAAGGCAGCGAGGTTGTGTTTGATGAGCTTCCGACCTTCTCTCCGGAAATCTTCGCCAAGGTAACGGTGAAAAATGCGCTGAAACATAAGCAGTACCAAAAAGGCATCGACCAGTTGACAGAGGAAGGCACCATCCAGGTGTTCCAGACTGTGAGTTTTGATGATACGCTGCTGGGGGTTGTCGGTCAGCTTCAGTTCGAAGTGTTTGAGTACCGTATGAAGGGCGAATACGGGGTGGATGTTCAACTCCAAAGAATGTCGTATCAGTTCGCCCGCTGGATCATTGATGATCATATCGATCCAAGCAAATTCCGCATTAACTCGACGCTTGTCAAAGATAAGAAAGGCAATTATGTCGTGCTGTTCGAGAATGAATATGCGATGAGAACCGCGATGGAGAAAAATCCGACTGCGAAGTTTCTGGAGACGGCGCCATAATAGCACTGTTTCAAGGGACCAGGACACGGTTAAGTACCGGAAAAAGCCGGCGTCTGTGATGTTGCAGATGCCGGCTTTCATTGTGGGGATTCATTTTAAAGGCTGCGGGTTTACCTGCTTCAGATGCTCATGCAGAAGATGAACCATTTCGTTCTGGCGGTTTTGATCCAGGTTGGGCCAGATCATTTCAAATACGGCCCCGAGACCGGGAAGGGCGGCTTCCGGCCCGTGAATGGAGCCTTCGATCATATGCCTCAGATCTTCTTCCGATTCTCCATGCACCTTGTGGATAATGGCCTGGCGCAAATCAAGCGTGATGGGCATCATGTTGTCCCTCCCGAGATGATCTGGTTCAAATGAATCCATAAACAGTTTTCCCTAAGCACGCCCCAAGTATGTATGTACAGGATTGTCAAGCCTATGCTGATGAATACGCAGGTCTTGTTATGCTATACTAGGACGGAAGAAATGTGACATTTGCGGGAGGAAGATACATGGCTAAAAAACAGTACGCGGTCATTGGAATGGGACGGTTTGGTTCCAGTGTGGCCAATGCCCTCGGTGAAATGGGATACGATGTACTGGCCATCGATTCCAACGAACAACGCACCCAGGAGGTTGCCGAGATGGTGACCCATGCTGTGACGGCTGATTCCACCGATGAAGACGCCCTGAGGGCGCTCGGCATCCGCAATTTTGATGTTGTGGTGGTCGCCATCGGTGAAGATATACAAGCAAGCATTTTAACGACACTGATTTTGAAGGATATGGGCGTCCCGGTGCTGATTGTAAAAGCCAAGAATGAATTGCACGGCAAGGTGTTGCAAAAAATAGGGGCAGACAAGGTGGTTTATCCGGAACGGGACATGGGCTTGCGGGTTGCGCATCACCTGACTTCGCCGAATATTTTGGATTATATTGAGCTGTCGAAGGATTACAGCATTTTTGATATGAGAGCGCCGAAAGCCATGCTTGGCAAGAACCTGAAGGAGTTGGATATCCGCGCACGCTATGGGTGCAACGTGATGGGGATTCGGCGGGGCCAGGAAATGAACATTTCCCCGAGTCCTGAGGAACGTCTGGCAGCAGGAGATGTTCTGATCGTAGTAGGCCACAAGGATCATCTGGCCAAGCTTGAGCAGGCTTTTGCGGATTAAACAAGAATGAACAAGGAACGGATGAAGCAAGCATGGAATTGATGTCCCCGAACAATCCACGTGTGAAAGAGTGGGCGCAGCTGCTGGAGAAGAAGCATCGTACACGGCAGGGAAAGTATATCGTAGAAGGTGTACATTTGGTACAGGAGGCCCTGCGTTCCGGAGCCGATGTGGAATGTGTTGCTTATGACATGGAAAAGGGAATCCCTCATGAGCTAGAGAGTTATGCACAATTGCCTGACCGTCACCCGGAGTGGGCAGCCGTTTCTGCGGCGGTGATTGCGAAGTGTACGGAAACGAAGACGCCTCAGTCTGTATTTGCGGTTGTGCGTAAAGAAGCCTATCCGTCAGGCAGGCTTCTTCATCAGCAGAACGGCCTGGTGATCGTGCTGGACGGGGTGCAGGACCCGGGCAATGTTGGCACGATTATCCGCAGTGCTGATGCTGCGGGAGCGGCAGGGGTTGTGCTGGGGCACGGATGTGCGGATCTGTATAACCCGAAAACAATACGCTCCACCATGGGCTCAATGTTTCATCTGCCTGTTGTGGAGGCTGAACTGACACAGGCACTGGCTGCCGCCAAATCAGGCGGAGCACGCGTCGTTAGCACGTCGCTGCAGGCGAGCCATTCCTGTTATACATATAATTTCAGGCAGTCCGTTTGGCTGGTAATCGGGAATGAGGGACAGGGCGTCTCGGATGCTGTTGCAGCCTTGGTGGATGACAGCATCCTGATCCCGATGGCCGGGCAGGCTGAATCTCTTAATGCGGCCATGGCAGCAACAGTAGTGCTGTTCGAGGCCATGCGGCAGCGTCTTTTTTAACCAATAGTAAGAGAAGACGTTACTAAAGGGGGAAGACAAAAACAAAGTAGTTTTGGTTGTTAGTTGTAGTCGACTGGATCGAGACGGAGAGGACTGAAAGAACAGATATGTTGTATAGCAGTTTGTGCGGTGATATAATAAATTGAGGTGATATGCTTGGATGAAAAAATACTTGCAATATTAACTAAAATACAAGAACAAGTGTCCCAAACGCAGGAACAAGTGTCCCAATTGCAGGAACAAGCGTCCCGAACGCAGGAACAAGTGTCCCAATTGCAAGAACAAGTGTCCCGAACGCAAGAACAAGTGTCCCAATTGCAGGAACAAGGGTCCCGAACGCAGGAACAAGTGTCCCAATTGCAGGAACAAGGGTCCCGAACGCAGGAACAAATATCCCAAATGCAGGAACAAATGAACCGCATGGAAGGCGACATTTCGGGCATTAAAGAAACGGTCAACCGAATTGAAGCACATCAGCATTTGGTAGCAACACTGGAACGAATCGACCAACGAGTCGAAGTCATCTCCAAATGGAAAGAAGACACCGATAAGGTTGTTGATATTCTTGCCGCAAGAACAACAAGGCTTCAAGCAACACTGAATACCTCATCTTAAAAGGATTTTTTTGGCATTTATAATAAAATTAAGACCCTTGATTCTCTCCATGAACCAAGGGTCTATTCCGTTTAATTCTCCAGCATAATCTTCTCTAGTTCATCCAGCATTTGATTGGCTGCAAGCACGCCACCGGCAGTGTTCCAGATTACATCACTAACTTGATGGGCGTTTCCGTTTTTAACTGCCCCTAAATTTTTCCAAAGGGGATCGTTTGTCCACTCTGATTCAGTGGCCAGCGCTTCCTGATCTCCATCAGGAGCATAAGTGAAGTAAAATAGGATATCCCCGTCCATTTTAGGAATCACTTCTTTCCCAACCTCGATCGCAAGATTCCCCAGTTTATTTTCAGCTGTAAAGAGCGCTTCTTGCTGTTCTGCACGTTTAAATCCAAGTTCATTGAAAATAACTCCAGAGAAAGAATCGGTGTAATAAATTCGGGTTTTCCCAGCCATAAAACGAATAACCGATACTTCCTGATTGACTTTATCTCCTAGTTTTTGTTTGACTTGCGCTATGTGATTATCATATTCCTCTAATACTTGATTTCCTTCTTGTTCTTTATTTATGGCCTTTGCATATAGCTTGAGATTTTCTTTCCAGTCGCCTCTTAATGTATCCGAAAAAACAGTTGGAGCAATAGCTTGCAACTGCTCATAAATGTTTTCCTGGCGCATTTTAGTGCCAATGATAAGATCTGGTCTTAGGGCAGCAATGGCTTCTACGTTCACCTCGGATTCTGTACCCACAACCTGCGCATCCTTCATCTTATCCTGAATATGTTCATACCATGGATTCCCGGTCCATGACTTTACAGCTCCAACCGGAGTTACCCCCATGGCGAGCAGAGCTTCTGTTCCTTCATTGGTTAAAACGACAATACGTTGAGGTGCTCCTTTGATCTCTGTTGTCCCCATCGCATGCTCTACCGAATATGTTTCGGTTGTTGCTGCTGCTGCTTCATTCTTTGCTTCTTCCTTTGTGCCACAAGCACTTAATAGCAAGGAAAATATTAGTCCCAGCATCAGCAGACTCCAAGAAAACCTCTTCAATTAAGTAACCTCCAATGATGATAATGATTTTCATTTACAAAAAGAATGATATAATTCAGAGAGCAGAATTGTCAATTCCTTTATTGATCAAAATTCTCATTGACTATTATCCCGATTTTACTAGACTGAAAATAATGAGCAGAAAGGGTACATAAAACATGATTTTTCAAACCACACCAAAGAAAACGGCAGGATTAATACTATTTGGCTTTTTACTTATGTGTTGCCTGGCGGCAAGTGTCATATATGGCTACGTAGATACAAATCCAAGTACGGTAATAGACTCTTTTACAAAATTTAATGGTTCAAACGAACATATTATTGTTCAGAATGTCCGCATCCCACGTGCGCTGATTGCGGCAGCTGTGGGGGCAAGTCTTGCCATAGCAGGGGCAATATTGCAGGCACTGACCAAGAACCCGCTCGCCTCGGCCGGAATATTGGGGATTAACGCCGGAGCGTCTTTTTTTATCGTTTGTGCTGTTGTTGTTTTTTCTGTACATTCGCTTCAAGTGTTTTCCTGGCTCGCCTTCCTTGGCGCGGCTTTTGCCGCCGCTCTGGTGTTTATGATCGCTTCGACCGGCAAGGAAGGACTTACTCCTATTAAGCTTACGCTTGCCGGTGTTGCCATTGGAGCTGTGTTATCGTCATCGACGCAAGGACTGCTTGTGTTAAATGAAACGGCGCTTGACGAGGTATTGTTCTGGCTGGCGGGCTCTGTGCAGGGGCGTAAATTGGAAACGTTAATTAACGTACTTCCTTATCTGATCATCGCCTGGCTTGGTTCGATGCTGATGGCTGGAAAAATAAATCTTTTACTGCTTGGTGATGATGTTTCACGGGGATTAGGTCAGCGTACGCAGCTTGTGAAAGGGATACTGGTGCTGATTGTCGTGCTTTTAGCCGGAAGCTCAGTCGCGATTGCCGGACCGATTGGCTTTGTAGGCATCATGATCCCGCATTTTGCCCGCGCATTTGTTGGCACAGATTATAGATGGGTGATTCCTTACAGCGGGGTATTCGGTGCAATATTGTTGCTGGCTGCCGATATAGGGGCAAGGTTCATTCTGATGCCGCAGGAGGTTCCTGTCGGTGTCATGACAGCCGTGATTGGAACACCGTTTTTTATTTATATTGCTCGTAGAGGAGTCTTAACCAAATGAAAAAGCAAATAGCTCTACGAATGGGTAACGGGGTTTCACTATTGTTGAATCAGAAAGCACTTCTGACTTCGGGATGCTTACTCATTTTAACATTGTTTCTTGTCTTGCTGAGCACAGGAATGGGGGATATGAATATTTCTCCGCTTCGGGTCCTGCAGGCTATTTTGGGCAGAGGGGACGACATGGAGAGACTTGTTGTTACATCCATTCGTCTTCCCCGTATTTTAATGGCGTTGTTTGTTGGTATCGGTTTGGCTGTAGCAGGCAGTATTCTGCAGGGACTTGTGCGCAATCCGCTGGCTTCGCCGGAAATTATTGGAGTTACAGGAGGAGCTGGTGCTGCAGTCGTCTTGTTTCTGGCTTTATTCAGCGATCGGGATACCGGGTCATTGCTGATCAGTATGGAGTGGCTGCCGCTCGGTGCATTCTTAGGCGCGACCTTAACTACCTTTATCGTTTATCTGCTCTCTTATAAGCATGGGGAGGTGGTACCTTTGCGGCTGGTGCTGATTGGAATTGGCATTGCCGCCCTTATGCAGGCTATCACGACTTTTTTTATGATTCTTAGTCCTATACATACAGCCAGTCAAGCAAATATTTGGCTGATTGGTACGGTCAATGGAACGAATTGGGGGGATATTGCTGTACTGGCTCCCTGGATTACGGTCATTAGCCTGGTGACCTGGATTGCTGCACGCAAGTTAAATATACAGCAACTGGGAGATTCTCTTGCAACCGGACTCGGGAGCAATGTCGGACGTCAGAGACTCTATTTGCTGCTTCTTTGTACTGCTTTGGTGGGAGGGGCGGTTGCGTTTGCAGGCGGGATTGGCTTTGTCGGATTAATTGCTCCTCATATTGCGCGTAAGCTTGTTGGTTCCGCTTATGGAGCGCTTATTCCCGCAGCAGCGCTGATCGGGGCTTTGCTCGTGATGGCTGCGGATTTAATTGGCAGGACTCTATTCTCACCTTTAGAAATACCGACCGGTGTTTTTACAGCTGCGATCGGGGCTCCATATTTTATTTACTTGCTGTTGAAAAGCAGAAGCACTTAAGGATTAAACGGGAGATGGGAACTATATGCCGTAAAAGTAAACGCCGGTCTTGGTATATCGAAAAGAAGACAGACTCTTTAAGAGACTGCCTTCTTTTTGGCCCTTATTGCTTTTCTTTCTTCCTGCTCCCATTTCCTGAGCAGCGGATACGGATCAAAGGACCATTCCGTCAAGCCGCTGTCCCGGTAGATCCCGTAATGGAGGTGGGGAGGGAACTTACCCTGTGTGCCCGGCCTGCCGTATCCGGAGCTTCCCACCCAGCCAATGATCTGGCCGGGCTTTACAAGATCTCCGTTACGGAGGTTTTTCTCGAAGCCTTGCAAATGAGCATAGTAGTGGTATCTGTTATCAATATCCCGGATTCCGATTCTCCATCCGCCGAACGGATTCCAGCCTTTGACTTCAATGACCCCGTAGCAGGTGCTGCGGACAGGTATACCGTATCTGGCGAACAAATCCGTTCCTTCGTGTATTCTGTAGCCTCCCCAGCTTCTGCCTGTTCCCCATGTGCTGCGATAGGAATAGTCAGTGCCAAGCGGCAGGGGAAAGGCGTGCTTATGAAGGTCCAGAGTGCCGAACGTCTGGTACAGCTTGGTAAACTGCTGAATCCGCTGCACAGCACGGGGATTATGATAGTACTCCCACAGGGCGATATGGAAGTTATCCTCTGATTTTCCGAATGAGGCAACATGGGATGCCATGGTGTACAGAAGATCCTTGTCGTTGTCCCTGCTGGCTATGCCGTCACCGGAGCCGTCTTGCCCATAGCCGCCAAAAAAGGCGATCGAGCTTGGATTGCTGTCGTTCTGATCGGGATTCAGCCAGCCGGACCAAGCCATTTCGCTGTAATAAATGCCTGTCAGTCGTTCATTATGCTTTCTGTCTTTCGGATGGGCAAGGGTAAGGGTGCGCTCGTATTGATCAATGGCTGCCAGGCGCTCCCAGGGAACGCCGGTTGCTTTCTGCATGTGGTGGTACAGAATCAGTCTGGCGTTATAAAGCTGCATTCCGGTCAGTGCTTCTGCAGGAGGCTGCGCTGCAACCCCTGCTTCCGCTCCTGCGGCAGGTGAGGCCATCCATACGAAAAGCAGCGTTCCGGCCAACAAGACCGTCAGCAGCAGCGGCATGCGAACTGTGTGCAGGTTGAAAGGCAAAGCACATCCCCCTTTCGACCGGGCCTGTATGCCCGTTTTGATAGGACTGCCGCAGTTCATGGATCAGGCAGTGCTTTTCATTAGATTTATCCTAAAAGAAGCATTTTATCCAAACAGAAGGGTCTTTGCTTAAAAACAAAGAATGGAGGCTTTCCCATCGCTTTCATGTTATAATATACGGCGATGACAGTAACCTCATTAGAAAGAAGGTTCATGACATTGTCCAAAAAAGTAAAAGAACCTAAACCCGATTGGATCCGTATCAAGCTGACTACGGGGGATAATTATCAGGAAATAAAAAGTATGATGCGTTCAAAGACACTGCATACGGTTTGCGAAGAGGCTCGCTGCCCTAACATTTACGAGTGCTGGGCAAACAGGACAGCAACATTTATGATATTGGGTGATATTTGCACTCGGGCCTGCCGGTTTTGCGCGGTGAATACCGGGTTGCCTACAGAGCTTGATTTGCAGGAGCCGGAACGCGTAGCCGAGGCTGCGGAGAAGATGAACCTGCGCCATTGTGTCGTTACGAGCGTAGCACGCGATGACCTTAAGGATGGCGGAGCGTCCATATTCGCTGCAACCGTTAAAGCGATCCGCAAGCGTCTGCCGCTGTGCAGTGTAGAGGTGTTGATCCCGGACTTCTTGGGAAGCAGAGAGTCCCTGCAAATCGTGATGGATGCCAAGCCGGATATTTTGAACCATAATATCGAAACCGTTGAACGTTTGTCGGATACCGTACGTGCCAAAGCCAAGTACCGCCGTTCCCTCGAATTGCTGCAGCGTGCCAAGGAAATGCAGCCGTCGATCCCTACCAAATCCAGCATTATGCTTGGCGTGGGCGAAGAGTGGGATGAAATACTGCAGGCCATGGATGATCTGCGGGCTGCGGGCTGCGATATTATGACGATTGGCCAATATTTGCAGCCGTCCGAGAAGCATCTGTATGTGAAAAAATATTATCCACCTGAGGATTTTGCGAAATTGAAGGAAGAAGGATTGAAGCGGGGCTTCAGCCACGTGGAATCCGGCCCGATGGTACGCAGCTCCTACCATGCGCATGAGCAGGTGAAATCGGCCGCTCGGCATAAGGAAGAAGGCGCCGTTTCGCAGGCTTGATCGGGGAAAGGCGGTATGTACCTTGTTTCAGATAGGCGGCAAAATATACGAACTTGTACAGGACTATAAAAATGGATGGAACCCCGAGGCCTTTCGGGACCGCTATAGCGAGGTGCTCGACCGTTACGATTACATCATCGGCGATTGGGGATATAATCAGCTTCGCCTGAAAGGCTTTTACCGGGAAGGGCACCCTAAAGCGAACAAGGATTCTTCCATCATTGTTCTGTCAGACTACATTAATGAATACTGCAACTTTGGTTGTGCTTATTTTGTGCTTCACAGAGTTCAGGGAGCGGCGGGCGCCTATGCCGAACCACTGGATGCCGCCGGAACAGGTGAACAGGAGCTTCAGGAAGAGAGCGGTGTGCAGCAGACTGATGTCGAGGAGCCAAGAGTGCGTGAGCACCAGCATCGTGATTTGAGGCAGTCCCGCGAACGGGAACGGCGTGAACGCGAGTCGCGTGATTTCAAGCGGCCGCGGGAAAACCGCCAAAGCCTGGACAGCCGCAAGCTGCGCTCAGGCCGTGAGTCCCAGGATCAGCGGGAAGCAAAAGGCAACCGCTTTGAGCGGAATTCGGAGCAGCGGGACAAGCAGCCGCGCTTTGCAAGGGAGCAGGGGATCCCTCCGGCTCAGCAGGGGAAACATAGTGAAAGGCAGACACAAGAACATAACAGCACCAAAAGCGACAGCGGTTCCTGATTTCAGGAACCGCTGTTTGTTGTGCTTCGATCCGGGGATCAATTCAAAAAAGCATTCCGGACCCGGTCCCAAAAAGGGTAGGGACGGTAACGGGCAAAGCTGACCTTGTCCTTCGCCACCTGGCATCGGACAGACACCAAATCGTCAAGCTGGATATTCAAATGGTCCACGGTCAGCAGCAGCCGCTGTTCTTTCCGGGAAATAATGTCACAATGATGATGCTTGGGCAGCATCAGTGGAGAGCCCAGCGTCCGGAAGACGCGATTGTTGATGGAAGCGATCTCGCTCAGCTGGAGCGCCTCAATGGTCGGATGCACCATCGCGCCTCCCAAAGCCTTGTTGTAAGCCGTACTGCCAGATGGGGTGGATACGCATATTCCGTCACCGCGAAACATTTCAAAGGCGATGTCGTTAATATCGACCTGGGCGACAATAGTACCGTCTACGCCTTTTAAAGTAAACTCATTGAGCGCAATAAAGGAGTCGCTGCCCGATTTCTTGTGAATCTCCAGCTCAATGAGGGGATATTTCACAATCCTCGGATTGCCGAAGCCTTCCGGTCCGTTGACACTCATCAGCTCTACCAGTTGTTCGAGCTCGTCCGCCCGCCAGTCGGCATAAAAGCCCAGGTGGCCCGTGTGCACACCTACAAACGCAATATCCGGAATCTGGTCCGTAAATGTATGAAACGCATGCAGCATGGTACCATCTCCGCCAATCGAAACCACGATCTCCGGAGATTCCGCATCCAGCTTGAAACCTTTATTTTCGGCGAGACGGTGAAACTGCTGACTCAGCTCAATGGAACGCTTATCCCCGCGATCCAGAACATAATATCTCAAGGTGAAAAGCTCCTTTGTCATGTGTATATATCGATCATAATTGCAATTGGACGCAAATGCAATCCATGAGCAGGGTGTTTTTCCATGAGAAATCCCCTGCTGTCATTCCGGCCGCTGCAGCAGCTTGAAGAAAAAACGTGCCAACAGGGAAAGCAGAACGAGAGCAGATAGTGCAACAGCAAAGATAAGCGGCGTATAAGCAACAAGCTCAGGAACGGGATTGCGTGAGGCGACCCAAAGCGATTGGAACACCTGAACCGTTTCTTCATTTCCCATCAGCGGCTTCCACATAAGAAGCAGCAAAATAGGGGAGATCACGGAATGAAGCGCACGCGCGAGCAGAAAAGGCGGGTAACGGAGATTCGTATCGTTCAGGATGCTGGTGATCTGCGCATGCACGGACAGACCTCCCCATGAAAGCACAAAGACTGCTGCCGCAGCTTTATAGACCAATGGAACGCCTGACACGGCTCCTGCCGAGCTTGTACCCAAGGTCACTTCGAAAATACCCCCGACGATGGCATCCCCAAGTGCAGTGGGCATTCCTGCCCCTGTGAGTACAATGTTGGCGCACTTGTACAGCCATTGCATCAAACCCGATTTGCTCAAGGATTCCAGCAGCACGGAAAAGAATACAACAAGGCCTCCAACGACAATAATAAGCCTCAGGGAAGATTTCACGGAGTCGCTCAGCATTTCTCCGAAAGGGCGCCCATCCTTCAGGCGCGCCTGATGCATCGCCAGCAAAGCCTCACGCCACCCGGCTTGTCCTTGTCCGCTTGGACTTGAGGAAGCGGGAGCATGGGGGGCATGGAAACGCATCAGAAGACCGATCAGAAGCGCCCCGAGGTAGTGGGACAAAACGATAACTATGGCGATGGACGGGTTGTGGAAAAATCCGACAGACACGGCCCCGATCAGAAATATGGGATCTGAAGATGTCGTGAAGGCGACCAGCCGCTCGCCCTCCTCGCGGGTCAGCAGCTTCTGCTGCCACAGCTTGGCGGTCAGCTTGGCTCCAATCGGATAGCCTGATGCACAGCTGATGGCAGCCACGAATCCTCCGCAGCCCGGAACGCGAAACAAAGGCTTCATCAGCGGGTCCAGCAGTGTGCCGATTCCGTGTACAATGCCGAAGCCGAGCAGCAGCTCCGATATAACGAAGAACGGAAACAGCGACGGAAACAGCACATCCCACCAGATGGCGAGCCCCCTTACCCCGGCCTGCAGCGAAGCCAGAGGGTGGACAGCCATAAGTAAACATGTGATGAACAGGGAAGCGCTGAGCAGTATAACGGACCATTGCCGATAGACAGGCACGGAATCCCTCCTTGGGGCCACTGATTTGCATGATAAAAGGGCCTAGTTCACCATATGATCCGGGCTGGACAAAGAGTACAAAAAATGACGGATGAAGTCCGTTCTATGGCTGTACTTTTGTTTTTAGTATGTTAAAATAATGAAACCAACGATAAAACTCTTGAGGATGGAGTGATAACGATGAGTGTCGTTGCCGGTATTCTCGTTTGTGCGTTTGTATATGTCATTCGTGCCTCTCTCGTCCATCCCGGTGAAGAGGATTGGCGGAGTTACTAATATTTCTGGGTCGTGGCGCTGTTGGCGCCATTTTTTTGCTTTTTAATGCTATAATATAAGCGTCTTGCATTTTTGAATCCAATGAAGAAAGTTGGCGGATATGTGAATTCTAACTTATCCATTTATGATAATCTGGGCGGAGAGGAGGGGGTGCGAGCTCTGGTGGAAGCCTTCTATCCGAGAGTTCAAAAAAATCCGCTGCTCGCCCCCCTGTTCCCGGAAGATATTCGTCCCGTGATGGAGAAGCAATATATGTTTCTCAGCCAGTTTTTTGGCGGCCCGCCCCTTTTCTCTGAGGCATATGGCCACCCCATGATGCGGGCGCGTCATATGAATTTTCCAATTACGGTGGACAGAGCGGACGCATGGCTGGAATGTATGGGTGGGGCACTTGCGGAAGTTGGCGTGGAGGAGCCTTTTCGTACATTTGTGCTGGAGCGGTTGTCGGGACCGGCTTATCACTTTGTGAATACCCCAGGTTAATTAAGTTGTTATCGGGAAAGGGATGTAGTCATTGGAAATTGAAGCTTTATACACGATCAAACTGAATTGTGCGTACTGTTCAGAAGAGTATAAGACATCAAGAGTAAGACCCAGCCTGAAAAAGGCGGTCCGCACCGATTCCGATTTTTGCTGTTATTACAAACACGAAAATCCCGACTATTATGTAGTCCGTATTTGTCCGAACTGCGGCTTTGCCTCCACGGAGCATTCGACAGACAAGCTAAATGATGCGCAAAGGACACAGTTTGCTGAAAAGATCGGCAGCAGATGGGAGAAAAGGGATTATGGCGGCGAGCGTACATGGAAGAATGCGCTGGAGACCTACAAGCTGGCCCTGCTATGCGCGCAGGTCATCGGTGAAAAGGAACGTGTCATCGCCAGCCTTCTGCATCATATCGCGTGGCTGTACCGGTATGAAGCCATGGAGACGGAGGAGCTGCGCTTCCTGACATTCAGCCTTGAATCCTATATCAAAGTGTACGAGCTTGAGGGTGTGGGGGGCAACAATGCGAAGCTGCTGTACCTGATTGGCGAGCTGCACCGCAGAACCGGCAATTTTCACGAAGCTGTACGGTGGTTCTCACGAGTCATTAACGACAAGAGCGTCACGGACGCGGCCATGATCAGGGCTTCCCGTGAGCAATGGGGCGTCCTGCGCGAGCAGATGGTGGCCAAGAATATGGGCCTTCCGGACGAAATGCGGGAGCCCTCCTGATAAGGCTTCGCATGATTGCAGGGGACATGGGAAAAGTCGGTACCAGGAGTTTTAGTTTAGTCCTGATACCGAAGCCCCCTGCAACTGCAATCATTTTAGCTGATTTCGGAGCGGAACATCGGCCAGCAGGTAATCCCCGTCACAATCAACCAGAGTAACTCTGCTGTGACAGCAAGGAAAGACGAGCAGTTTTTTCTTGCCTCCCTGAATTTCCTTGATTTCGCGGGGCTTGAGCGGCAGCAGGACGTGATCCGTACCGCAGAAAGGGCAGTCCTGAACGTATACGTCTCCCATGACGACATCGTAAGGCCAGGTGCGTTCGAACGGAATCATGCTTCCTCTTTCTGGCCGCTGCCGCCTTCCGGCTCTGTCTTTGCCAGCTCCGCAAGCTTCTGCATCAGAATATGCTGCGGCATATGCATCAGATTTTCAATGGGCACACCGAGCTTCTCTGACAGCTTAATGGCCGTTTCGGGCGATATTTGCAAAGGTCTCATGATTTTACCTCCTACATACTTATGAGCATAAACATATCGGGTTTCTCTCATAGGGATCATTCTACTTAGTTATACACTGAATACAGGGGCAGTTCAAATTTCGACTGTCCTTTTATTCAACCATTGATTAACCATTTCTGTGAAGGGTGGAAACAAAATGAAAACACCGTTACAGCAAACCTGGGACCTGGAGTCTATTTTCAGTGGAGGATCCTCCTCTCCTGCATTTGCTGATTACTTGAATGCCCTCGATACCGATATCAAAAGGCTGCTCGCCGAGGTGAAAGCCGCTAAAGCGCCGCAAACCGTACAGGATACCGAGCGTCTGGACGGAATACTGGAGCTGCTGCAGGATTGCGGCAGCCGCACTTCTCAGGCGACCGCCTTTGTCGAGTGTCTGGGGGCACAAAATCAGGATGACAAGGGAGCGGTCCGTCTTGGTGCACACATCCATTCGCTGCGGGCGCTGCTGGAAACAGCCCGAACAGTTTATCAGAACATTCTCCGCACGACTGATGACGACATCTGGGCTCGCTGGCTGGAGCGAGACAGTATTAAGCCGGTTGCGTTCGTGCTGAATGAGAGTCGTGAGGAAGCCAGGGAGAAAATGGCGCCAGAGCTGGAAAGTCTTGCTCTTGATCTTGCTGTAGACGGTTATCACGGCTGGGGCGGATTTTATGACACGATTGTCAGCAAGGTATCCATTCCCGTGGAAGAGAACGGAAAGGTTGCTCATCTGTCCGCAGGGCAGGCCGCGAATAAGCTTCATCATGCGGATCGAGCAGTAAGAGAAAAGGTTTTTGCACAATGGGAGAAAGCGTGGGCGGACGTGGGGGACTATTGTGCTGACACCCTTAATCATTTGGGGGGCTTCAGACTGAAGCTGTATGAAAACCGCGGCTGGCACGATGTGCTTAAGGAACCGCTCAGTATCAACAGAATGTCCAAAGAAACGCTGGATATGATGTGGCAGGTCATCGTGGAGACCAAGCCTGTGCTCATCAAATATCTTGAGCGCAAAGCCAAACTGCTGGGAGTCGAGCGTCTATCCTGGCATGACATTGAAGCTCCGCTTGGAGCCTCCTCGGAGCATATCAGCTATGACAAGGCGGCTGTGACCATCATCGAGCAATTTGCCAAGTTCAGCCCGGATATGGCCGCATTTGCCGAAATGGCTTTCGAGAAAAGCTGGATTGAAGCGGAGGATCGTCCCGGCAAGCGTCCGGGCGGATTCTGTACCTCGCTGCCTGTAAGTAAAGAAACCCGTATCTTTATGACCTATGCGGGTACGGCCAGCAATGTATCGACACTTGCGCATGAATTGGGGCACGGCTACCACCAGCATGTCATGGATGAGCTTCCTGAGCTGAATCAGAACTATGCCATGAATGTGGCGGAGACCGCTTCGACGCTGGCTGAGCTTATCGTTTCCGACGCGCTGGTTGAGGCAGCTCCGAACGAACAGGAAAAGCTGGCATTGCTTGAGGACAAAATTCAGCGCAGTGTCGCCTTCTTTATGAACATTCATGCACGTTTTCTGTTCGAGACCCGGTTTTATGAACAGCGCAAGTCAGGTATCGTAGGAGCAGAGCAGCTTTGTGAGCTGATGGCTGAGGCGCAGAGGGAAGCGTATTGTGATGTGCTGGCAGAGGTGCATCCGCATTTCTGGGCATCCAAGCTGCATTTTTATATTACAGATGTTCCGTTTTATAACTATCCTTATACATTCGGCTACATGTTCAGTGCGGGGATTTATGCCCATGCGCAGAAGAGCGGTGGTTTTGCCAAAGAATATGACGAATTGCTGCGCGACACCGGTCGTATGACGGTGGAAGATTTGGCAAGCAAGCATCTGGGAAGCGATTTGACCAAGCCGGATTTCTGGCGTGGTGCAGCCGAGCTTGCTGTGAAGGATATTGAGCTATTTTTGAGTATGACAGAGTAAAAAAGACAGGGAGATCCTCATGAATTGGGGATTTCCCTCTTTATTTTTTTATGGGGGAAAATCGGGTTTATTGGCGTCTTTTGCAAATGATGTCGATTTAAGTGGCAATTTGTTGTCCAAAATCATAAACCATGTATAAATATGAGAATGTACTAGGGATAAACTACCATTTATGTTGAGTAATATTGAATAGGTCATGATACTCACATATAATATGAGACATAAGGCCTATTAACAATGGTTTTATATAAGTCTAAAGGAGGTATTATATGATCAAGATGGAGCAGCTATCGCTGGCCAGACAGGTAGATATGGTCTTTCGAGAGTTGGATGACGAGTTATCGGGTCTGGATTCGGGAATTGTGTTTTTACAAATTCGTAATAACGTGGTTGGCAAATTTGGTATTCGCCATTATCCGGTGGAAAGCAGGGGCGGCCGAATGCAGGCAGCGGAGGCAGGTTTAAATGCGCAGCAGCGTTCGTCCTTCCGCAGCGTGGCACTGGAGGCCCTTCAGTTGAAGCAAAAATGGACGCATGGGGAAATTTCATACGAGTTTGCAGTCAGGCAAGGGATGATCGTTGTGGATACCACGATAGAATCCAATTATAACATGGCTAACCTTATGATACGTTATCCCAAGCATCATACATATCAGGAAGCAAAAACGGAATCATCTTAATTTATTCATTCATTTGTATAAATGAGGAGAGCGGCCTGTAGAGGGCCGCTTCCTTTTTTGATCATATGATCTCATTTTACGATTACTTACCGGATTGGCCTGCGATGGATGCCTCAGCGATTTGTACCAGACGCTTCGTGATGTAACCTCCGAGCGAACCAGCTTCTCTGGAAGGCATATTACCATAATAGCCGTCCTGTGGAATCGTAATGCCCAACTCCTGAGCTGCCTCATATTTCAACTGCTGCAGCGACGCATTGGCTTGAGGCACGACCAGGTTGTTGCTGCGACGGCGACGGCCGCCTTGATTCGTTTCGTACATGATGCTCACCTCCTTCGGCTGTGGTGAGGTTAGTATGCTACAGCATTATGAAAATATCCGCCGAAGGAGGGAGAAATAAAGAGGTAAATTAGGGCAAAATAATTTCAAGACAAGTATGCAAATCAACGGTTTGCCGGGGTTCCAGACGAATCAGGCCTGTAACATCTTTTCCCTGCTTCAGATTGGGAGCATCCGGCAACCAAGTGTACGGTTCTATGCACAAAAACTGGTCTGCCTCTCCCTTCGTATATAAAACCCAATGTTTAAAAAACTGTTCGTCTGCACTGTATTTAATGCTGTACCCGTCATCTCTTGCAAGAAGGGCAACGGCCGGGCCGTCTGCGACACGCAGAGGGGTATCCAGGTTCTGATCCTTCAGGGATATCCCCTCCGGCAATTGTGCGAGCGCCCCCAGTCCCTCCACTTCACCGGTAGGCAGTAGTTGTTCGTCCAGTGCATATATTCCATTCACTGGCAGTTTGAGCGACCATCTCTCCGGTTCTCCGTCGAGCAGAAACCATGTGTGATAGCCGATGCCGAAGGGAACGGCCGTCTCACCCTGATGAGTAACCTTCAAGGTCTGGCTGAAGCTGCTTCCTTCAAGACGGTACACCATTTCCAGACGAAGCGGCACAGGGAACTGTCTCATCCAATTTTCGTCATTGTCGGTTAAAAATTCAGTGGTAATGCTGCAGAAATCATCGTCTTCTTCAATATCACTGACACACCAAGCCTGGGTGCGATGCAGTCCATGGATATGATTGTCATTGGCTGTGTTGCGGTCGAACTGGTATTCCACCTGATCGTAGACAAAATGCCCTCCGCGGATTCTTCCTGGCGGAATCAGCATGGGAATACCGAAGTGATATGGCTTTTGCAGGTAAAAGGATAAATCCTCCTCGGCCGGTTTACGCAGGATCTCCCGACCGTTTATATTATCCCGCATCGAGATAACATTATTGCCCAAACGCGGCAGCAGTGTGACTTCCAGTTCCCGGCTATGTAGGATGTAAGTGTCGTAACCGTTCCAATGCCCTTTGGTCACTTGTTTCATATCCAATGCTCCTTTGTCCACTGTAATCGGCTCTTCTCCGTACAGTACTATGATAACAGATTTTGCGTCTGCAAGTGCAAATGGAGATTTGACAATAAACTCCTCCGGAATTATTATGAATACAAATAAGATGGCAATGCGATGAGAAGGACAAGTAAGCACTCAGGTATACACTTCAGAAAGCCGGTGGCTGATGCGAACCGGTGTGGACCGATTGCCGAATGGACCTTGGAGCGCCAAGCGGAACAGGAGACATTCTCTCCCCAGTATGCTGGCCGACTGTTCCCCGTTACAGGAATCTTAAGGCAGATGGTTGATGGATAAATGACCCTCTGTGAATAAGGGTGGTACCACGGTCTCGCGTCCCTTTGGGGGATAGCGGGTTTTTTTGCGTTTCGGGAGTTCGTTGATTGGAAAAGAAAATGCCAGGAGGAGTAGCAAATGAAAACCGTATTATCGGGAATTCAGCCCAGCGGACAGCTGACACTGGGCAATTACATTGGAGCAATGAAAAACTTTGTTAACCTGCAGCAGGATCATCGCTGCTATTTTATGATTGTCGATCTTCATGCCATTACCGTGCCGCAGGAACCTGCACAGCTGAGGGAGCAATCCGCCGCAGTCGCTGCGCTTTTTGTCGCCGCTGGCATTGATCCTGAAAAATCCGCTGTCTTCATGCAATCCCATGTCCCGCAGCATGCCGAGCTCGGCTGGCTGATGACAACGCTGACGTCCATGGGTGAGCTTGAAAGAATGACACAATTCAAAGACAAATCAGAGGGGAAAGAATCCGTAGGCGCTGGTCTGTTCGTGTATCCGTCGCTGATGGCGGCCGATATTCTGCTTTACAATGCTGACCTCATTCCGGTGGGAGAAGACCAGAAGCAGCATCTTGAACTGACCCGTGACCTGGCAGGGCGTTTTAATCACCGCTACGGGGAGTATTTCACCGTTCCGGAGCCGTATATTCCTGAAATAGGGGCTCGTGTGATGTCGCTGGACGACGCCTCCAAAAAGATGAGCAAAAGCAATCCGAATCCGGGAAGCTATATTGCACTGCTGGATGAGCCGTCTGTCATCCGTAAAAAAATAAGCCGGGCAACAACGGACTCGGATAGTGAGGTCCGCTATGATCCGGCAGGCAAAGCAGAGGTCAGCAACCTGATGACGATCTACAGCCAATGTACGGGTTTATCGCTGGCGGAGGTGGAGAAGCGCTTCGAGGGTCAAATGTATGGGGCATTCAAGAAAGAGCTGGCGGAAGCCGTAGTATCTGTTCTTGAGCCTCTGCAGCAGCGTTACCGGGATATTCGCGAGTCCGGGGAAATGGACCGCATTCTTGCCCGGTCTGCCGAACGTGCAAGAGAAACGGCAGCCGTTACACTGGCTGCCGTCAAAGAACGTATGGGATTTCTAATGCCGAAAGGCTGAAGCGGGATAAATCAGCCGCTGAAGGCATCCGTTAAGCCTTGATAGAGCCAAGGCTCTATCAAGAGCGGCTTTGTCTCGCTTTGGTCGCAAAGCCCCATCCGATATTTAGCACGGATGCAAGGCCTAAGCCGACGGCGAGCCACGCGGAATGGCTGATGGAAATGGCTGCTGCGGTGAGCAGCAGGATGGATGAAGCGGCAAACCACATGGACAGGGTCTTGCTCATGGGAAAAACCTCCAACCTAAAATATTTTATTTACGGGAATAAGTTGATGAACGAGAGCCATAATAAGTTTGCAAGCTTGCAATGAACCTCATCCAGAAGACTGAAAGGAGATTCCAAATATGGCACGTCGTCGTTCAAGAGGATTGCTTATCCAACAATCTGGTGCTGCTCTGGATCAACTCAAGTATGAAGCGGCTCAAGAACTGGGCATCTCAATTCCGCAAGACGGTTATTATGGCAACATGGTGTCCCGCGAAGCCGGATCCCTCGGAGGATACATCACCAAACGGCTCGTTCAACAAGCAGAAGCTTCCCTGGCAGGAACTGCCGGGACTCAAGGAACTGCTGGGCGTTTCAACTAACAGGTTCGACCAAGCGAACACGGACAGGATCTATTCTAATCTTGAAAGCACCAATGGACGAAAGTCCGGGGCGTCATCGCTCCGGCTTTTTCTTTTTTTGTACGTCTATCATGTATTGTGAATCAGAAGCATGGATACGTCAAGAGGGCGCTTACATAATTACATGGCTGCATTTTTGTACACCGGATTGGAAAACAGGTATAGAAAAACGGATGCTATGGCAATATTTATGAGAACAGTCCAAGAGAATCAGTATAAATGTACGATCTTTGTCAAACTCTCAAGAATGACAATGTGATAAAATTTATATTCGGAGGCGGACTTCCTCCGATGTTCTGCGGATTATAGAATTATAAGTTTGCAGCAGAGCTGAATCGTTAAAGGAGGAGTTACTTAACGTGAATAACTTTGGATATAAAGCTTCCTCGGATGGGGCTGCTGTTACGGTATCTTCCAAGCCGCCAGGCGGTGAAGCCGGGACATGGAAGGATTTTATTACTGTAACCAAACCCGGTATTCTGCGAACCAATCTGGTCGCTGCCTTTGGCGGCTTCTGGCTGGCCTCTCAATGGGATGTTGATTACATTAAAATGATTCTGACGATGCTGGGTACCGCCCTGGTCATGGCTTCCTCCTGCGTGTTCAATAACTATTTTGACCGCGAACTGGATATGAAAATGGAGCGCACGCGCAACCGCTCCCTGCCAACCGGGCGTCTTACGCCAACTACTGTACTTACCTATGCTATAATTCTAGGCATTGTCGGTCTGGCGGTCCTGTTCTTCTTTTCAGGTGTGCTTGCAGGCCTGCTCGGCATTTTGGGCATGTTCGTGTATGTTGTTATTTATACACTTTGGCTGAAACGCTCGTCCACCTGGAGTACGTCCGTCGGCGGCATTTCCGGCGCTATGCCCCCGGTTATCGGTTATGTGGCTGCGTCCGGCAAGATTGATGCCGGGGCTTGGCTGCTGTTCGCGCTGCTGTTTCTCTGGCAGCCGCCGCACTTCTGGGCGTTGGCGATCCGCCGTGTGGAAGAATACCGTGCCGCAGGATTTCCGCTGCTGCCGGTCGTTAAAGGTGTGGAACGCACAAAATGGCAATGTATCCCTTATCTGGTTCTGCTGATTCCGGTTCCTATTTTGATGTATGCTTACGGATACACAGGCTGGGTCTTTATGGTTGTAACTTTGGTCTTGTCGCTCGTATGGCTTATCTTTGCTGTAATAGGCTTTAAAACGAACGATAATGAGGCCTGGGGCAAGAAAGTGTTCCTGTTCTCCATCAATTATTTGACGATCAGCTTTTTGCTGATGATTTTCGATACGGCTCACAAGGCATTGTAAGATTTGACCGGGTTCCGCTTAGCGGAACTCTTTTTTGTATTCCCGGCATCGGTGTCAAAAGGATTCTCCTAATGGGGATTGTTCAGGATAGAGGATGAATTCATCCAATCCTGCTTTTTCAAGCTGGCCGATAAGATACTCATCCGGTGTTCCCTCGACACCCGCATATCCCTTCCTGGTATAAATATGGAGTGCGTCAGGGAAGGAATCGCGCAGCATGCCGCGGATCTTTTTGCCTGAGCTATCGTTATCCATAAATAAATAGACCTCATCGTGTTTGGCCTGCTTGCGCAGGGAATCCAGCTTCATCGTGTTCAGTGTGCCGAAGGTGCATAAAATGCGTACTTCGGGATCCAGCAGCCTGCGCAGCTTGCTGCGGTCGTTTTTGCCCTCGACAATTATAGTGACCGGCATCGGGCATACCCCCTCAAGTAAGTAGCTTGTCGTGATTCCCCGGGAAATGATGAATGGCTATATATTTGTAGTGTAGCAACAAAGCGGAGGATCATGCAAAAGCAAAAAAGTGACTGTCCCAGAAGGTCCATTGACCTCATATGTATGCTGTGAGACGCTCCGAGAACGAATCATTCCTCCAATCGCAGTTGACCCCAAATTTCTAATGATTGATTTTTTTGCGGTAGAAATTTGGTGCCAAAGGCGAACGCTATCGCTTTTCCGGAATTGCTTCGTTCTCTCCGCTGCTCCGTGCTGAACTTCTACATAGAAAATAGGCCAACCGCTAGCTTCTGGTTGACCTATTAATATAAAAATGGGAAGTGGAAATCGCCAATCCCTTGCGATTTCTAACTGGCAAGACAGGCCAAGAACAGGAGCAAATTACTCTTGTTCTCGGCCTGTGGCTCTTTATGTTTACCTGCTACAAGGAGGTTTGTGTAGTTTGACACCGTTAATGCATTTGACAACCGCTTACGGAGCAGCTTCTAATAATTGTTATTATAGCGTTTTTTATGCTGCCTTTTTGGCGGCTGGGACGGAAACAGGATGGGGAATCCGTCGTAAGGGAGTAAATGCAAGTCCGATCATAAGAATCAGGAAGGCGGCAAAAAAAGGCGAGAAATAGCCGTGCATCTGACCCGCCAGGACCGGACCGATGAATGAGCCGATAGAGGTTACAATGGATTGCAGCGAAAAGGTTCTGCCCAGATGTGATCCGCCCAAGGTGATGAACAATGAGGCCATTGCCGGAAATATAACACCTTTCGTGGTGCCAAGCAGAAACAGCAGGAGGCCCAGAGGCGCTTCAGTAACCGCCATCAAATAGAAGCAGAGGGCCATCAGGAATATACCGATGATGAGCCGGCGAATGGGTGAATAACGGTTAAGAAAAAGCATGCTGAGCGTAAGCAGAGCGCCAAGACTGATGATGGAAAATAGAATACCCGTTGACATGATGGAGGCGCCGCCCGCTCCGTGTAGCGGCAGTTCATAGAACAAAATTCCCTGAGCGCAAGCAATGACGAAGGGCGGCAGGAAGTAGCGCCAGTCGGGAACAATTCGTCCGGTTGTTTCCGTATCTGCCGATTCGGCAGCTGTTGTGATGGCGGGTCTGGTTTTGGGAAGTGTAAAATAAGCCATGATTCCGGTCGCAATGAGAATAAGCCCCAGCGACCCGAAGGTCGTTCTGAATCCGAAGCTGGCGACGATGAATGCGCCGGCCGCCGGAGAAATGACCGATGCGGAGGTATGTATGACACCATGTCCAGACATATATTTTCCCTGTGTGACGTGATCATCCGACAGCCGCGCAAGCATCGTCAGACAGGCGGGGGACAGAAATGCGAGCACAAATCCGCTGAAGGCCCGCAGCACCAGCAGCTCCCATGGGGAAGTGATGAAGGCCTGAAAGATCAATATGATTCCTGCCGCCACAAGGCTCATCATAATATACCGCCTGCTGCCATGGCGGTCTACACCGGGGCCAGCCAGCAGGTTGCCCGGCAGATGTGTCAGGGAATAGATGCCCATCATCCAGCCAATAAAAGTAGGTGCAGCACCTAAGGATACGGCATAAGGAGTGAGCATCGGATACTGGGCGTGAAGATCGAAAAAAGCAATGAACAGAAACAGATACAGCCACAGCGCTGTTTTCATGCCGGGTATCCCTCTCTTCCTGATAGCTTGGCACATATTGCCTGTTGTACATCTTACGCCCGGGCGGACAAACATAGACCGTATTTTCGCAAAGACGGGCCGCGGCTGACAGAGCCTGCTGAAATCATGTATAATTACTTATTGGAAGTTTGAATGTCCGTGGACGACTAAACCGGCAATGCAGGAAGTGGAGTGTATATAAAAAAATGGATGTAAATGTCTGGATGGAGTTTTTAAAGCAGAACTGGCTGGTCATTTTAATTGTCCTGATCGTGCTGTTCGCGGTGCTGAACCTGGTGAAAACGCTGGTTAAGTGGCTGATTGCGGCTGTCATTGTAGCGGCTCTGCTGATTTACAGCGGCATTTCCATTGACCAGATCAGTACAGTGGTAACGAATGTCCGCAACGAGGCCCTGAATATGATGGTGAAAGAAGCGAAGGATGCGAAGTATGAATCCAATGATGATGGAACCTACACCGTTTCGAGCAGCAATATAAAGGTAGCGGGACAAAGCGGCAGTGATAAAGTGAAGGTATCGTTCCGGGGGGTATCGCTCGGTGAGTGGAGTGTCACCGAAGCCGTCGCCGATTACGTGCAAAGCGCGAAGAACCGCTCGTCGGCACAGTAATCAGGAAACCGAGGAGGAAAGCAATGGATAGTCAGTGGCTGGAGAGCATTCTCCGGTTGAACGGAATTACAGTGGTTTTAATCGCCATCGTGTTGTTGTCGTTTATACAGGGCTGGTGGCGCGGCGCTTCCAGATCGGCGGGAGCGCTGTTTGATTTGTTTGTTGACGGCATCCTTGCCGCCGCTGCTGTTGCCAGCTCATTAGGATTGGCCGCATGGTTGTCTCCGGTCGTTCAGCAGCGGCTGGCCGTCTTTGCCGGGGAAATGCCGGAGCGGGAATTAAGCACAGCCGAGCAGCTATGGTATACGGTGCTTCATATCGTGCAGATCTTTCCGCTTTTGCGTTTTGCCGTGTTGTTTCTTTTGAGCTATTTGATTCTCCGCTTCGCGCTAAGTTTGCTGTATGCAGCCCTGATGGGCAGACGCCGGATAGACATTTCGGATTCTGCACGGAGCAGGACAGGGTTCTTCAGCAGGCTTGCCGGAGCCGGTATCGGTGCCGTCATCGGGGGTGCGCGGGCGATTATGCTCATTGCCGTGCTCTTTATCGGTGTAAGCCTGTACCCGGAAAGTGGCTTCAGCAGCTACGTACAGGCTTCTCCGGTGTACAGGGAAGGGGCGCAGACGGTTATCGCCCCGCTTACCGGCGGGCTGGTCAAGGACAAGCTGCCTGTCATTACGCGGGCGGCGGAGCAGGAGCTCAGCGGCATTTTGCAGCGCAAATACGAAATCATCGACCGCAGCATACCCGATGATATCGGGGCGGCTGCAGGCCAAATTACAAGCGGCGCTACCAGCGACGAAGAGAAGGCCCGCCGTCTGTATGATTGGGTAGGCACAAGAATTTCGTATGATTACGGCAAGGTCGAAGACTATGAGCAGCGTGGTGTGTGGCATGAGCAGACACCACAAAATACGTTCGATACCCGCAAGGGCGTATGTATTGATTATGCTCGTTTGTATGCGATAATGGCCCGTTCCCAGAACCTGGACGTCAAAGTAGTCACGGGCCTGGGGTACAATGGCCAGGGCGGCTACGGCCCTCACGCCTGGAACGAGGTATATCTTGCGGAGGAGCAGAAATGGGTGCCGCTGGATCCGACATGGGCACAAAGCGGAGACTGGTTCAATCCCCCGAATTTTGCCCAAACCCATATAGAAGACCGCCTGATTTAATCTGCCTTTCAGGTTAGCTTAAGCATATGATGCTAGAATATTCACGTTATATTCCTGAAAAAGGAGAGATCGGAGCCGTATGAGACAGATAAACGGCGAACAGGAAAAGCATAGTGAAGCCGAAAGCCGTAAACGGTTCAGCTTCCGGATCAACCTTTTCTTTTTCAGTTCGTTTCTTATTTTCACCGTAATCATCGTTAGGCTGGCCATTCTGCAGTTTGTGGAAGGGCCGCAGCTGAAGGAAGAAGAGACAGGCAGCATCACCAAGAGCGTACCGCTTCCTCCCATTCGAGGAACGATATATGACGCTACGGGAGAGAATAAGCTGGCTTATTCCACCCCCATTCAATCCTTGTATATTACATTAGACAAAAATTACAGTGACAGTGCCGAAAGCCTGCGGGACCCGGATAAGAAGCTGCTTCCCGAGCTTGAGCAGATGACGAAGAAGCTGGCCAACCGCTTTAACCAGTACGGTGCTGCGGATGCGGAAAAACTTACACCTGATCTGATACTGGAAGCGATGGACCGCAATTATCGCAAAGCCAACGGTTTTACGCCCCGTTTGATCAAAGCGGACCTGAGCGAAAAAGAGATAGCTTATTTTTTGCAGCATAAGGACGAGTTTCCCGGTGTGGAGGTCGTTGAGGAGAACGTGCGGCACTATGACCCGGATACCGTTGCGGTGCAGGCTGTCGGTTATGTGAAAAATTACAGCAGCGCCCGGCAGGCAAAGTCCCTCGAGAAGTATCAAGAGATTCAGAAAACGAACTCCGCCGAAAACGATCCGGGAGTCGTATATCTGGAAAATGAAGCGGTCGGGTTCGACGGTCTGGAGTATCAATATCAGGAAGAATTGCGCGGAAAAAACGGCTACAAAACAGTGCCTGTTGATCCGCGTAACATGCCGCAGGGCGTAGAATCTGTAACCCCTCCGGTCAAAGGTTATAATGTGTATTCTACGATTAATAAAAATGTGCAGGTGAAGACCGAGCAGGCAATTACAGATCAATTGAGGTGGTTGCACAGCAACGCGGTATCGGGGAGCACGCATCCATATGCCAAAACCGGTTTTGCCGTTGCCATGGAAGTGGATACTGGCAATGTGGTGGCGATGGCGAGTATGCCTGATTACGATTCCAACTACTGGAGCTCGGGCAGCATCAGCACTGCAAATTATAAGAAAATTGAAAATATATATTTAAACGGTACGATTCGCTCGTTCCCTTCCGGACAGCCGGGAGATCATCCGGAATCGGTCGTTTTGCTCGGCTCAACCATCAAGCCGTTGTCCGTGCTGATTGGCCTAGAGGAGAGGCTTATTACAACTTCAACCTACTACCAGGATACAGGTGCTGCTTACTTTGGCCGGAACAATTCTTCTAGGGTGAAGAACTCCTCAGGACACGTTTATGGCGGACTGGACCCGGCTTCTGCGATCAGACACTCTTCCAATGCTTTTATGGTGGATATGATCGGTGAGAGACTGTATAACAAGTATCGGACTAACTCGGAACTGGACCAGGGTGTTGCAGTCTGGGATAAATATATGAAGGAGTTTGGCCTTGGAGCGTATACTGGTGTAGACCTGCCGAATGAATGGAAGGGCCGGAGGGAGTATGTGAATGAAAAGGAGACTGCCCTCTCCAGGTTGGCTTACGCCTCCTTTGGTCAGCAGGGGAAATATACGACTATGCAACTTGCTCAGTATGCAGCCATGCTGGCAACAAAGGGCAAACGAATGGAGCCTCATATGGTCAGCCAGATCAAGGATGATGAAGGCAATGTTGTGAAAACGTTCAAGCCGAAGGTACTGAACGAAGTTGATTTTCCGGACGCCTACTGGAATGAGATATTACGCGGGATGGCTACGGATGTATCGGCCTTTGACGGCTTCCCGTATGATTTTGCACGCAAAACAGGTACATCCCAGCAGAGCGTCGGCCATGAACTGGTAGATAATGGGGTGTTTATCGCCTTCGCACCGCGCAACAATCCGAAGCTGGCTGTAGCGGTAGTCGTGCCAGAAGGTGGCTTCGGTGCCTACAGCGCCGGACCGATCGCCCGTAAAATATTTGATGCTTATGATGATGAGTACGGGCTGGACGGTGTTCCAAAGAAAAACAAGAACAAAGAGGAAGACACTGAGCAGCAATAATTTTCTTCTATACAAATATGCAAAAAGGCATCCGGTGAGCATAACTCACTTGGGTGCCCTTTTCTTTTGTATGCTGTCAACCCTAAAGCGTCTTCAGGAGGCTTATATGCCTCAAAGTTAAGCATGAAGGATATATCTTGTCCATTTAATCTTTTCATAAATAGCCCGCCAAATGATTTTTGATAAAACTCAGAAGAATATGAACTTTCACCCAAACCAGACACCCGATATTTTACAATTAGAGTTTGGGTGTGCTCAGGTGACTTAATATAAGAATACTGATATTCCATAATCCCATACCAGATGAGAGATGCTATAAGGGAGAGAATCAGAAAAGGAAGCACTAAAACGAACACAATTTTCTCTTTAAATGTGAATAACAGCCACCCAAGTAAAAATACGTTGTAAAACACAATATAAAATTCTGGTGGTTTAAAAAAAGGAACAGGATAATAATCAAAATGCTTCGACACGCCCAGTAAGATATCGGGAATAATGATTAACAACAATAGTATAAAAATATGATTTTTTCTAATCTTGATGACTAGCTTCTCATACATAATGATCCTCCCTAAATACTCATAATTCGGTTTGCCTGAGGAAAAAAATAACTTTAACTGACCTAATAATATCTTATTTACAGACCATTATTCAAAAGCGCTAACAGAAATCAAGCTCTAAAATTTGAAAGCGTTTTACTCATAATCAAAAAACAACAGAATTCTTTCGGATGTTTTCTAAAGTTTGTCGGATATTATGGCGCTTGATCGGAGGCTATAATTAGACCAATGAATAGGTTTACAAACGAAAACAGCTAGATCAGGAGGCTTTTCATGAAAATCACGAGACATCCGGAAAATCCGATAGTTGTGCCAGGTTTGTTCGAATGGAGAAAAGTAACCGTATTCAATCCGGCCGTCATCATCGATAACGGCAAGTTTTATATGATTGAACGTACGGCGGGCTCGCTGACTCCGTGCAAAAATTTTCTGGGTTTGCTGGAAAGTGAAGATGGCGTTCATTTTACACATGTTAAGGATGAGCCGATCCTTACGCCGGATGAACTGGGCTTTCCTTACGGCAGTGTGCAGGACCCGCGCATTGTTAAAATCGACGATACCTTCTATCTGAATTATGCGCTGCGTCCGTGTGCCATGAGCTATTACCCGACTGGCGCGGGAGTACCGGAAAGATCCATCCCTGAATATCCGGACGGCTGGGGCGAGGATCCCGGACATTGGCTTACCCGTTCCAGTATTGCGACTTCCCAAGACCTGATTCACTGGGAGTACCTATGTGACACAACCGAGCTTGATATTAATGATCGTGACAATATTTTGTTCCCGGAAAAGATTAACGGCAGATATGCGTTGCTGCGCCGTCCGGAAGAGTATATCGGGGAGGAGTACGGCACGGAAAAGGCCGCTATGTGGATTACGTATTCGGACGATCTGATCCATTGGGATAAACCCAAGCTGCTGGCCAAAGCCGAAAATGAAAGCTGGGAATTCAAGAAAATTGGCGGCTCTACGCCTCCAGTACGTACAGATAAAGGCTGGCTCGTGCTGTACCATGGCGTAGATGAAAATACAGTCTACCGCGTCGGGGCGATGCTGCTTGATTTGGACAATCCCGAGATCATCATTGCCAGAACCCGCAACTTTATTATGGAGCCGGAAACCTATTACGAGAAATTTGGGTATCAAATCCCGAACGTCGTTTTCCCGACAGGCAATGTGGTTAAAGACGGACTTTTGTATATTTATTACGGGGTGACGGATACAGCCATTGCGTTGGCGACCGTTCCGCTGGATGAATTGGTGGAGTACATTTTAAACGAACCGCAGTAAAACTATAAGTAGGATGGTGGCGTACGGAGGGGAAAACGGGTTGGGGAATCGGCAGCAGCCTGCATGTCCAACTAGAAATGAAGTACCGTCTATGAGCGGTATTTCTTGTGCGCCTCACAGTCGCACCATCTAGGTGGTTCAAATCCACCCGGTAACTTTACCCTTTAAAGTGCCGTA